>CANQIH010000048.1 GCA_947624035.1 uncultured Oscillospiraceae bacterium
CCTGAGCCAACGCCTGAACCGACGCCTGAACCGACGCCGGAACCGACGCCGGAGCCCACGATCGCGGCCAGGGTTACGGCGGGATCGCCCTCGACCATAACCGTTGGGCCGACTCATACGATAGCCATCCAGACCGGCGGCACAGTGGTGGCCGTAGGCAGTAACAAAAGCGGGCAGTGCGACGTGGACGGCTGGTCCAATATCGTGTCTGTGGCCGCAGGCAGCGATCATACAGTGGGCCTGCGTTCAGATGGCACAGTCGTCTCTGTGGGCAGTAACAGCAATGCCCAGTGCGACGTGGACGACTGGTCCGGCATCGTGGCCGTGGCTTCAGACAGATTTCATACGGTAGGCCTCCGCTCTGACGGCACGGTCGTCGCCGTGGGACTTAACGACAACGGCCAGTGTGACGTGGGCGGCTGGTCGGACATCGTAGCTATCGCCGCGGGGTATGAGCACACTGTGGGCCTCCGTTCAGATGGCACCGTCGTCGCTGTCGGCAGTAACAGCAATCACCAGTGCAACGTGGACGACTGGTCCGGCATCGTGGCCGTGGCCGCGGGCGACTATCAAACAGTGGGCCTCCGGGCCGACGGCACCGTCGTCGCCGTGGGTGAGAACAACCACGGCCAATGCAGCGTATCCGGCTGGTCCGACATCGTGGCCGTGTCCGTGGGAGGGAAGCATACGGTGGGCCTCCGCTCTGACGGCACCGTCGTCGCCGCGGGTGATCATGGTTACGGCAGGTGCGACGTGGACGGCTGGTCCGATATCGTGGCCGTAGCCGCGGGGTATAACCATACGGTAGGCCTCTGCTCTGATGGCACGGTAGTGGCCGTGGGTGATAATGATTACGGCCGGTGCGACGTCAGCGGCTGGTCTGACATCCGCCTGCCAGACAGTACGGTAAACACCGGTGCGGCGGCAGAGACAGTTCCCGCGCCGGAACCCGTAGACTTGGCCAAGGCCATGGCAGGAATGTCCACGACCATAGCCGCAGGCTACAGTCATACGGTGGGCCTGCGGACCGACGGCACTGTAGTCGCCACGGGACTTAACGAATATGGTCAGTGCGACGTGGACGACTGGTCCGACATCGTGGCTGTGGCCGCGGGCAGGAATTACACGGTGGGCCTTCGCGCCGACGGAACTGTCGTCACCGCGGGTAAAAACTTCCTCGATCAGCGCGACGCGGAGGGCTGGTCCGATGTCGTCGCCGTAGCCGCTGGCCCCTATCATATTGTTGGCCTCCGCTCTGACGGCACCGTCGTCGCTGCGGGCGATAACGCCGGCGGCGAGTGCGACGTGGACGGCTGGTCCGGCATCATAGCTGTCGCCGCGGGGTTTAGCTATACGATCGGCCTCCGCTTTGACGGCACGGTGGTCGCCAAGGGCAGTAATAGCTATGGCGAGTGCGACGTCCGGGAATGGTCTGATATCGTAGCTGTGACCGCAGGCAGCGATCACACTGTCGGTCTGCGGGCTGACGGCACCGTGGTCGCCGTGGGTGATAACGGCGACGGCCAGTGCGACGTGGACGGCTGGTCCGACGTCGTGGCCGTGGCCGCTGGGTACGACCATACGATAGGTCTGCTGGCCGACGGCACCGTCATTGCTGCTGGCAAAAACAAGTACGGCCAGTGTGACATCAGCGGCTGGTCTGACATCCGCCTGCCCTCCAAAGCCACAGCTGTGGACGTGCAAAGGATCGCAGCAGAAACACCGCCGACGCCGGAACCCATGTCGCTGTCTGTGCAGTCAACGACCATAGCAGCAGGTGAATACCATACGGTGGGCCTCCGCTCTGACGGCACTGTCGTCGCTGCGGGCGATAATGACTGCGGCCAGTGCAACGTGGACGGCTGGTCCGACATCGTGGCAGTGGCCGCCGGCGACTATCAAACAGTGGGCCTCCGCTCCGACGGCACCGTGATCGCTACAGGTGATAACACCGAAGGCGAATGCAATGTCAGCGACTGGTCCGACATCGTGGCCGTGGCCGCGGGAATGAAACATACGATAGGCCTCCGCTCCGACGGCACGGTGGTAACCGCGGGCAGACACTGGTTCGACGTGTTCAATTGGTCCGACATCGTGGCTGTGGCCGACGGCGCCTATCACGCAGTGGGCCTCCGCGCCGACGGCACCGTGGTCGCCGAGGCATTCCTTTTAGATAACGTCGGCCAGTGCGACGTGGACGGCTGGTCTGACATCGTGGCCGTGGCCGCAGGCTATCATCATACTGTGGGCCTGCGGGCCGACGGCACCGTGGTCGCCATAGGGGATAACAACTACGGCCAGTGCAACGTGGGCGGATGGTATGGCATCGTGGCCATAGCTAGCGGCGACCATTATACAGTGGGCCTCCGGGCCGACGGCACCGTGGTCGCCGTGGGCGATAACAGCGAAGGCCAATGCGACGTCAGCGGCTGGTCGGATATCGTAGCCATAGCTGCCGGAGAGCGGCATACCATCGGTCTGTGCGCTGACGGCACTGTGGTAGCCACGGGATATAACAGCGACGGCCAGTGCGACGTCAGCGGCTGGACGGACATCCGTGTGCCCGCGGCGTGAGCGCACATCCAAAAGATGCAAATACCGGCCCTGTCTGATGACAGGGCCGGTATCCTTTTGTTTTGGCAGTCAGGTCCGCAGCCGCAGGGCCATCTGCACCGCCGTGGAACCGTCGGGCTTCTGGACCAGGAAGCGGTAACCCTCCTCGTCCCGCCGGCGGTAGACGGTCAGCTCCTCCCCCTCCCGGCAGGCGGCGGCATAGGCGATCTCCGCCTCGGTGATGTCCATGGCCCCCAGCTCCGCCAGGGTGAAGGTGCCCATGAGCATCCGCACATAGGCAACGTTATTCATGTGCAGGCCCGTGTCGATGTCCCGGGAGCCCACGGTATAGGCGGTCAGCCGGTTTTCCGGGTCCGGCTGCTCCTTAAAGCGGGTGAAGGGCCCGTCGCACACCCGGTCCGGCAGCGGCGCCATGTCCAGCGGGTAGCCAAAGGCGTCCGTCTTTAAGAGCCGCCCCGTGTCCAGGTCCTGGGCCGCCCACTCGGTTCGCCCCTCCGCCAGCAGGGTCTCCCCCGCCCGCAGGGTGTAGAACCGGTCGCACTTCACGTTCCCAGGCGTCCCGGGCCAGGTCTTGACGGTCACCCTGTCCCCCAGGCCCGGCACGGCGTGGATGCGCACCCGGGTGCGCACCGCCAGCCAGAAGGCCCGGTGGGCCAGCATGTCCTCATAGCCCACGTTCATGAGCGCCGCCTGCTCCGCCGCCAGGTCCATGAACAGGTCGAAAAAGCCCGCCACGGTGAGCTTTCCCCGGAAGTCCAGCTTGCTGGTCAGCAGCACTTCGTCCTTTTCCAGATAGTTCTGCATATCCTCTTTCCCCTCTTGATATAAAAACCGGCCCCCCAGCGGGGGCCGACGTACTCACGAGTTCCAGTCGCTCCAGATGGTGATCTGCCCCGTCTCCCGGGTCATGCTCAGATCGATGAGCCGCTGATTGGACGACCCCCGAAACCGGAGGCTGATGTCCTTCAGCCGCTGGACGAAGGGCCCGTCCACCAGTACGTCGATGAGGGAGAGCATCTCGTCCGTGACCTCACACCGGGGGTGGCTGCCGTCCCGCAGCAGGTCCTCATAGAGAAAGCCCGTGAACGCCCACACCGTCTTGTCCGGGTAAAGCGCCCGGACCCGCCGCAGAAACGGCGTCAGCGCACGCTGGTTCTCCGGCTCGAAGGGGTCGCCCCCCAGCAGCGTCAGGCCGTTTATATAGGACGGGGCCAGCAGGTTCAGGATGCGGCCCTCTGTCTCGGCGGTGAAGGGCTCGCCATAGTTGAAATCCCATGTCTCCGGCTGGAAGCAGCCCTCGCACCGGTTGGTGCAGCCGGACACGAACAGCGTCACGCGCACGCCCACGCCGTTGGCGATATCGCAGTTTTTGATCTCTCCGTAGTTCATAGGCCCCTCACAGCGCACACAGGCTCACGGTTTGATGTCCCTTATAAATCTGATTATACATCCTCCCCCGCCCAAATGCAACCGCCTATTCACGCCTATGGGGCCCGCGTGTCCCCTTATTTCCCCTTCCGCGCCGTGAACCTATCGAAGCAGGCCAGCATGGCGGGCAGCACGAACAGGATCAGCAGGATAGCCACCAGGGACCCGATGGACAGGGTCTTGCACACCTGGGCCACGAAGGAGCTGGCGTACAGCCCCAGCACGGCCAGCACCAGCACCAGGATGGAGCCGGAGGTCATGATGGTGTGGATGGAGCCGTCGTAGGCCGCCCGCAGGGCCTCGGGCCTATCCATGGTCCGGCGCTTCTCCCGGTAGTAGCTGCTGAACACGATGCCGTAGTCGATGGTGGCGCCCATGAGGATGCTCTGGACGATCAGCAGGGCCAGGTAGTACATGGACCCGCCGAACAGGCCGATCACCGTCACGGTGATATACACGCCGCACTGCACCAGCAGCGTCAGCACCGCCGGGACCACCAGGCCCCGGAAGGTCAGCAGCACCACCAGGAAGATGGCGGCGGCGGTGATGAGGGAGATGTTCCTGTACTCCCCGGCGAAGCTGGCGTTCATCTCGTAGACCATGGCCGGCGTGCCCACCAGGTAGGAGGGCTCCCCGAGCCGCTCTTGGCGCAGGCTGTCCAGCTTTTCCATGAAGGCCGCCGTCTCCTCCGACTCCTCCGGGTAGTCCGTGGCGAGGACCAGGCGGCCGTAGCCGCCGTTTTTCAGCTGCCCGGCGGCCTCGGCCAGGGCGTCCCGGCCGTCAAGCACCGCCTGGGCGGTCTCCTCATCCAGGAAAGCGGAGAACCGCCCGTCCGCCAGCACGTCGTCACAGAGGTAGTCGAATAGCTCCGGGATGGTCATGGACTGCTCCCCCTCCGGCGCGGCCATGGCGCCGTGATAGAGGTACAAAAGCTCCATCTGCTCCCGGGACACGCCCTCCGCAAGTCCGCTCAAAAGCGCAGTCATGCCCTCCGCGTCGTATGCCTCGCCGCCCACTACCGCGTCGATCCACGTCCGGGCGGCGGTCAGCCGGCCCGCGCTCTGCCCGTCGATGGCGGCGGACAGGGCCTCGTTGGGCAGCACGTCCTCCGCCGCGAAGGTCACGAACTGCTGGGGCGTCAGGACCAAAGGCTCACTGCTGGCGGCAGCCGCGGGCTCGGCGCTGGCCATGTATGCCGCCAGAAGTTCATCGCTGGCACCGGCCAAAAGCTCACTGCTGGCAGAGGTCACGGGTTCGGCGCTGGCCATGTATGCCGCCAGAAGTTCATCGCTGGCACCAGCCAAAAGCTCGCTGCTGGCAGAAGTCACAGGCTCACCGCTGAACGCGGCCAAAAGTTCACTGCTGGCAGAAGTCACGGGCTCGGCGCTGGCCATGTATGCGGCCAGAAGTTCATCGCTGACACCGGCCAACATCTCCCCGCTGGCAGAGGTCACAGGCTCACCGCTGGCGGCGTCGGAGAAATACAGCATGAAAAGCCCCTGCACGGCCGCCTCGTCCATGCCGAAGAAGGCCGCCAGCTCCGGCGCGGTCATGGGGGTAGTCAGGGCGTCCGGGTCGGAGAACTGCCCCAGAAGCCCGGCGCTCTGGGCCATGTCCCCGTCCAGATAGGCCGCCATGTCCTCATTGGCCAGCACTTCGTTTTGCAGGAACCCCGCGAACTCCGCCGCCGTCATGGCGGGGTACTCCCCGCCGCTGAAATGGTCGTAGTAGAGTATCCGCACAAGGTCTCCGTCCAGCGCCGCGCCTCCGTCCATGGATGCCAGCGCACCGGCCATCCCCGCGGCGTCATAGCGCACGCCCAGGGTGTTGGCGTAGCCGGTGACGGACCTGATGTGCTCGTCCCCCTCCAGCTCATCGATGATGCCGCCGATGGCGTCCTCGTCCTGTTCGTCATAGAGCAGCACCACCGTGTTCTCCTTGGGGAACACCGCCGCGATGGGGTCGGTGGAGGTCTCCGTGAAGGTGATGCCGGTGCCGCCCTGGAGGATATAGAACCCCACCAGCAGCCCTACAAAAATAAACGGCATGACGAACCGAGCCTTGTAGCTGAACGCGGCAGCCAGCCCCATGGGGATGCGGGGGGCCGGCTTGCGGCTTTTCTCGATGCCCCGGTCGCAGGCCAGGACCAGCACGGGCAGCACGGTGAACACGCACACCATGCTGATGAACACGCCCTTCGCCAGCACGATGGCCAGCTCCGGCCCCATTTTGAAGGACAGGAACACCAGCGCCAGCAGGCCCACCACCGTGGTCAGGGCGCTGGAGGCGATGGAGGAAAAGGCGCCCCGCAGGGCGTTTTTCATGGCCTGGGTCTTATCGGAGCAGAGGGCCTTTTCCTGCCGGTACCGGTTCATGAGGATGATGGAGTAGTCCATGGACAGCACCAGCTGGATGATGGGCCCGATGGAGGCGGTCATCTCCGACACGTAGGGGAAGATCACGTTGGTGCCCAGGTTGATCACGATGGCCACGCCGATGGTGGCCACGAACAGCACCGGCTCCAGCCAGGACTGGCTCATGATGATGAGGATGGCCAATGCCATGGCGGCCGCGCTGGCCAGAAGGCCCAGGGTCACCTTTGTGGACTGCACGTCGTTATTGCGGTACACCATGTCATAGCCGGAGAATTCCTCTGCTATGGCCTGCTCCACGGCCAGCTCCCCGCCGGTGCCGTAGCCGTGGCCGGTGGTCACCACGAAAAGGGTGTGGCCGTCCCTGTTATAGTCCTCACTGTCCGGCTCATAGGCCACAGCGTCCACCTCGGGAATGGCCTCCAGCCGCGCCCGGATGTCCTCGGTCTCCCCCGCCGCCAGGCCGTCGAACATCACCCGGATGGCGGCGCTCTCCGCGTCGGGGAAGGCCTCCGCCATGATGTCCAGGCCCTGGCGCATGTTGGACTCCTCCGGCAGGTACTTCGTCATGTCCCGGTTGGTCTCCATGCCCGCCGCCAGGAAGGCGCAGACCAGCGCCGCCGCCACCATGAGCGCAAGCAGAGGATACCGCTTGTCCACCAAAAAATCCGCTGTCTTTTTCATTTCGCGCACCTCTGCTTGATTTTGTGTCGTGGTCAAATTATAATGAACACGTGTAGGCAAAACAACCGACAGTTTTTTCAGAATGGATAATTAATCAACATTCCAGCGGTTTTTGTTGCCTATTCACGAAAAATTCACATAGGAGGCGCGCCATGGAGAAAAAAGAGGACCGCCGGGTGACCATGACCAGGCGGCTTTTGAAGGACGCCCTGATAGAGCTTTTGCGGGAGCAGAGCATCTACCAGATATCCATCCGGGAGCTGTGCCAGCGGGCGGACGTGAACCGGACCACGTTTTATAAGTACTACGGCAGCCAGTTCGACCTGCTCTCCGACATCGAAAACGACATCATCGCCTTCGTGGACAGCACGGTCAAGACCCACGCGGCCAGCCCGGAGCAGATCATCAAGGCCCTGTGTGTATACCTGGAGGACAACCTGGAGCTGGCAAGGCTCATCATCACCAACAACATCGACCCCGCCTTCCCCCAGAAGCTGTTCTCCTCGGAGATCGTCCGGGAGGTCGTGCGGAAAAATTACGCCGGTACCCACGACGACACGGAGGTGGAGTACCTCTATAACTTCATCACCTACGGGGCGTTCCGTATGCTGTGCCTGTGGCTGAACAAGGACAAGCGGGAGCCACCGGAGACCCTGGCCCGCCTCATCATCCAGATGGCCATGTAGCCCGGCAGACAAGCGCGGCACCGCCCCCTGCCTGTCCTGAGACAGGCAGGGGGCGGCTCGTTCATCTGTTCACTCCTTGAAGCACTCCATCCTTTCGATGGTCCTCCAGCACAACTGCTCGATGTCCCGCACGTCCTCGGTGACGGTGACGGTCTTCGTCCTGTCGGTGTGGTAGACGCAGGTGAGCTTGCCGTCCTGGCAGAGGAAAAACCAGCGGAAGTACCGGTCCTCATAGAGATAGTCCGAGCTGTCGAAGCAGGGGAACCGCTCCGCCACCGCCAGCACGCAGCGGTCATAGACGTCCCTGTACCAGGGGCCGCTGCCCTGCAGCTTGCGGGCCAGGTGGGACAGGCCAAGGTACTGCTTCCCCGCCGCGATGAAACAGACCTCCGGCATGGTCATGGTATGGCTCTCCGGTGTGCGGACGCTGAGGGGCTTCCCCTCCCCGTCTGTACGGCGGCTGACCCACTCCAGCCGGACAGAGCCGCCCGACCAGAAGCCCCCGCCGGACCGCTCGATCCGCTCACCCGGGCCCGTTGACCGGGGCACCATGTCCCCCAGCCAGCGCAGCATGACCGGCTCGGGCTCCGGTTCCGGCGCCGCCTGCGCCGGTCCGGTATCCTTGTGCTCTTCGGGCGGGAAATACTTCGCGAATATGCTCACGATGAGGTCGATCAGTCCCATGGCGTCTCCTTTCCCGGCGGCGCGGCGCGCCTCAGCTTTTCGTATGATCTGATTATAGTGTGGCCTCCCATGAAATGTCAAGGAACCGGCGCCCCCCTCACGGGGACCGCCGGTCCTTTCCGCCACATCATTGTATCACCTTGAATCGCTTCCACCTGCCGGACCGCTGCCTGGCCAGGAACACCGCCGCCCGCACGGTCCAGTCCGCCGCCATGGCCAGGGCGATGCCGGTGACGCCCATATGGAGCGCCAGGCCCAGGATGTAGGACAGCACCAGCCGGCAGCCTAGAGTGGACGCCACGGACACGACCATGGTGTATTTCACGTCCCCCGCCGCCCGCAGACCAGAGCTCAGGCCGCCGCTGAAGGGGAAGATAAAGGCGTTGAACACGTTGTGGATCACCACCAGCTGGAACACCAGCCGTTTCGTCTCCGGCTCCAGGGCGTACACCCTCATGAAAAGCGGCGTGGCCGCCAGGATGAGCCCGTTCCAGACCACGGATATGGCCACCGTGAGCCGGTTGAGCTTATTGAGATACATTGCCGCGCTGTCTGTATCCCCCGCGCCCATGCACCGGCCTATGACCGTGATATACACCGGCCCCATAGCCACCCCGGCCAGGGCCGCCAGGGACCAGATGCTCTGAGCCACGCCGTTGGCCGCGATCTGGTAGGTGCCGAACAGGGCCACGATGCTGGAAAGGGCCACCTTCACCAGCTGGAAGATGCCGTTTTCCGCCCCGTTGGGCACGGCCACGCCCAGGATGCTCCTGAGCATGGGCCTATCCCAGCGGAATATCCACGCCTTTTCGTAAGAAACCTCCCGCTTCGGCCCGAAGCACAGCGCCGTGATGGCCGCGGCGGAGAACACCCTGGCGATAAAGGACGGCCAGGCCACGCCCGCCACCCCGGCTTTCAGCACGAACACGCCGATCAGGTTGCCGACGACGTTGATGACATTGGACACGATGGATATGTACATGGTCACCTTCGTCTTGCCGATGCTGCGGTACACCGCCGCCCCCGCGTTGTAGACTGCCAGGGCCGGATAGGAGTAGGCGGATATGCGCAGATACGTCACGCAGGCGGCCATCACGTCGTCCTCCACCCGGCCGAACAGCAGCCGCAAAATGGGCCTTCCCGCCGCCAGCACCAGGGCCATCAGCCCCAGGGAAAACACCGTGGAGAACATCAGAAGCTGGCTGGCGGAGCGGCCGGCGCTGCGCCTATCGGCCCGGCCCAGGTACTGGCTCACCACCACCGCGCCGCCGGAGGCCAGGGCGGTGAAAAAGTAGATGAAGATGGTGTTGAACTGGTTGACCAGGGACACGCCGGACACAGCGGCCTCCCCGGCGTAGCTTATCACCAGCGTGTCGGCCAGGCCTACCAGCATGGCCAGAAGCTGCTCCAGAAACAGCGGCACGATCATCGCCCGCAGCTGCCGTCCGGTAAACACCACGCTATCCGCCACAGTTTGCACCTCCCACAAAAGGCATCCGTCTCTCACTGTCCGCATTATACCTGGTTTTCGCTCATATATCAAATACCTTCCTCACGCCCTTTTTCCATGCCCGGAAAGCATATGACATCCCCACCGGCGACGGCATATTGACAACCGGCCCGCGGCGTGCTATCCTTTCAGCACACACTGTGCTGAGGAGCGTGGACCATGGCGGAGGAAGTGCAGCTCATCCACGACGGGATGAGCGGAAAGATCGTCGAGGCGGCCGCCGGACTGGCCCTGGGCGAGGGCGCCGGGCAGGTCACGGTACGGAAGATCATCCGCGCCCTGGGCGTGACGAACCGGGTCTTTTATAACCGCTTCCACAACGTGGAGGAGGTGCTGAGCCTGGTCTACCAGGACATGGCCGCGCAGATGCGGCAGAGCGTTCTGGACCGGGTGGATCCGGCGGGCGATTTCTTCGGCCAGATCACGGATATCGCCGCCGGGACGCTGGAGCTTTCCTACCGGCTCAAGCTGGGCATGAACCAGTACGTCTTCATCCAGGACAGCGTGTCCGCGGAGAATTTTTGCTGGTGGCGGGAGCGCATCTGTGAGTTCATCGACCTGGGCAAGGAGAAGGGCCTCGTCCGGCCGGACCTGGACCGGGACAGCATGAGCTACGCCATCTGGTGCTTCATCCGGGGCTACAACACCGACGCCCTGGCCCGGGCGCTGCCGGAGGACGAGGCCGTCCGGGGCTTCCGGTACTTCTTCGGGGTGCTCCTGGACGGCATGAGGGCAAGATAAAACAAACCAACGCCGCTTCGGCGTTACATTTTGACCGTTTCAGCACACTATGTGCTGAAACATATGAAGGAGGCCATCATGGCAGTAAAGATCATCACCGATTCCGCGTCGGACATCACCCAGGCCCGGGCGGCGGAGCTGGGCATCCAGGTCATCCCCCTGACCACGGTATTCAACGGGGTCGAATATCTGGACGGGGTGACGCTCTCCAACCGGGAGTTTTTTGAAAAGCTCATCGAGACGGACGCGCTGCCCCACACGAGCCAGATCTCCCCTTTCCAGTATGAGGAAGTATTCCAAAAAGCCGTCTCCGCCGGGGACGAGGCGGTATACATCGCCCTCTCCTCCAAGCTCTCCGGCTCCTGCGGCGGGGCCGTGGCCGCGGCGGCGGACTTTGACGGCCGGGTCTCGGTGGTGGACAGCGAGAACGTATCTATCGGCCAGCAGCTTCTGGTGCTGCACGCCGCGGCCCTCCGGGACCGGGGGCTCAGCGCCGCGGAGATCGTCCGGGAGCTGGAGGCCCGGCGGGGCAGTATCCGTGTGCTGGCGCTGCTGGGTACCCTGGAATACCTCAAGAAGGGCGGGCGCATCTCCCCCACCGTGGCCTTCGCGGGGGAGCTTCTGTCCATCAAGCCCGTGGTGGCGGTGGAGCACGGGGAGGTCGTCCTCGTGGGCAAGGCCCGGGGGTCGAAAAATGGCAGCAACCTTCTGATGCGCTTCGTGGAGCAGAGCGGCGGCATCGACTTCGACATGCCCTACACCCTGGCCTACAGCGGCCTGGACGACACGCTGCTCCAGAAGTACATACGGGACAGCGAGGCTCTCTACAAGGGCCGGGCCGGTGAGCTGCCCATATGCGCCATCGGCAGCACCATCGGCACCCACGTGGGCCCCGGGGCCATCGCCGTGGCCTTCTTCGGCAGGCAGGAATAAATTGACCAGCGGGAGCGCGGACAGACCGCGCTCCCGCTTCATTATTTCATGAGTTCATCCGTAATTCGCATGATCTCCGGGGCCAGCTCCGCCCGCTTTTTCTTCACCATGCGGGTGTAGAGCGGATATGCCACGCTCACGCCCGCTATACCGGCGAGGCCGATGATGATGCCGGGGATGAACAGCTTATCGCCCCACACCATCGTGCAGCACATCCCTATGCCCAGGATCAGCGCGCCCGCGATCCCGACGATGAGCGAAACGACGGCCGCACCCTTTGTGGCGCTCTCGTCCATGCGGCGAAGCCGCTCCAGGCCGGTCTCTTCTTTTGTGGGGGCGGCGTATTTTTCCCGGATGCGCCTGATCTCCTCCTGCTCCTTTGCGGAATAGGTATAGCTGAACGACGTGTTGTTATCCATTTTTGTGCCCTCCTTGTTTCAAACTCTTTCCCGCTCTTATTATCATGTAGATCGCCATGCCGATCACGACGACGCATACGCCCCCGCCTGTGGCGGAGGTCATGATGACCCGGAACGCCTCGTCATCCCCGCCGAACTCGGCCAGCATTGCGGTCTCCAGCGCCAGGATGGACACCAGAGCCGCCACGAAGTTGATGGCTTTGGCCGCCGAGAGAAG
>CANQIH010000049.1 GCA_947624035.1 uncultured Oscillospiraceae bacterium
AGCCGATGTCCCGCAGCACGTCCCGGGCGATCTTGGGGATGTCCACGTAGCAGCTGGTGGTGATCTCGCCCATGACGTAGATCATGCCGGTGGTGGCGGTGCACTCGCAGGCCACGTGGCCCTGGCTGTCCTGGGCCATGATGGCGTCCAGGATGGCGTCGGAGATCTGGTCGCAGATCTTGTCGGGATGGCCCTCGGTCACAGATTCCGAGGTGAACAGATAGTGTCCCATAGTCATAGTCTCCTTTGTAAAAATGGGGATAATGTGTGTAGTGTGGGTGAGTGCCGAGCCCCTTGCCTCCCCTTGGGGGCTGGTATATTGCCAAGCCTCTTGCCTCCCCTTGAGGGCTGGTATATTGCCAAGCCCCTTGCCTCCCCTTGGGGGGAGGTGCCGAACGAAGTGAGGCGGTAGGGGGAAAGCTAAGTCTTGCACCGACTGTCGTTTCCCCCCTTCAGCTGCGGCTTCGCCGCGCCAGCTCCCCCGAGGGGGAGCCGAGGGGGTGGGAGGTGGACCGGGGTCCCCAAAAGGCTCGCCTGCCCTTTGGGGAGAGGAGGCGCAGAACAAAGTTCTTTTGCCTACTTTTCTTTCAAGAAAAGTAGTGCCCCGCCGGGACCGGCGGGGCATGGAAACTTATTCGTTCCTTATCTTTCGATTCTACACCGCCGGATTTGGCACCTTTTGCTCATCGCACAGGTTGCCGGGCTTCACAGGGCCGGTCCCTCCGCCACTCTTGATAAGGCTATTCGGTTGTCAGCGCTCCCATTGTAACATGTTTTTGAACAATGTCAAGGCCGCCTTGACAAATAGTGGAACTTGGGGGAGAATGTGTCCCATGAGCAAAAAAGGCAGAAAGATCAATACCATCCTGGCCCTCATCATGCTGGCGTTCATCTGGGGCCAGTCCCTGATCCCGGCCAGCGCCTCCACGGCGGAGAGCGAGTTTTTCCTGAGCTTTGTGGACGAGTTCATGGACGTGGGCGTTGAGTACCTCCAGGGCGGCCAGGTTTACAACTTTTTGATGGACCTGGCGGGCCGGGTGGGAAACGACCAGGCCCGGGCGTTTCTCCAGCGGTGCGTCAACTACCTGCAGACCTATTACCTCTCCCGGGACGCCGGGTTCTGGATACGCAAGGCCGCCCACTTCACGGAGTACGCCCTCTTCGGCGTGCTGATGTGCATGCTGTTCTCAAGGCCCAACGGCCGGGGGCGGTTCTGGTGGCCGGAGCTGATGTGCCTGTGCGTGGCCGCCATCGACGAGTCCATCCAGCTCATCACCCCGGGCCGGGAGGGAAAGCTCCGGGACGTGACCCTGGACATGATGGGCGCCACGGCGGGCATCCTCTTCGCCATGGTGGTTTTGGCCGTCATATGGCGGCCAGGCCGGAGAAACGTTGGGAAAAATGTGCAATAGCGCTTGCCACCGGCGGGAAATTGTGCTACAATTTTCACAAAGGAGGTAACAGCCATGACTTTTATCTTTACCGGCAAAAAATATGAGGTATCCGACGAGCTGAGGGCCTACGCCGAGAAGAAGATCGGCAAGCTGGACAAGCTCTTCCGCACGGAGAGCGAAGCGTCCGTCACCTTCAGCGCGGAGCGGGGACGCTGCACGGCTGAGGTGACCATCCGCAACAACGGCATATTCTACCGTGTCAGCGAGGTCACCAGCGACATGTTTGCCTCCATCGACTCGGCCTGCGCCGCCCTGACGCGGCAGGTGCGGAAGAACAAGACCCGGCTGGAAAAACGCCTGCGGGACGGCGCCTTCGAGCGCAGCGCCTCGCCCGAGCCCATCCCCGGCGACGAGGAGGAGACCGACTACGCCATCGTGCGCACCAAGCGGTTCTCCCTCAAGCCCATGAGCCCGGAGGAGGCCGTGATGCAGATGGACCTGCTGGGACACACCTTCTTTGCCTTCCGCAACCAGGACGAGGACGGCGCCTTCTCGGTGGTGTATAAGCGCCGTGACGGCGGCTACGGCATGATCTCGGATACCGGCGAATAAGCCAATACCTCATAAAAGCCGAATGAAAGGGCCCCGGCGCGTGAGCGCCGGGGCCTTCATGTTTCCCTATAAAATTAAGAAATTATTAAGAATTGGAAGGGGTACGGGGGCGAATTTTGTCTGTACAGGTGACATAATCTGTGTTATACTGTTTTTGAATGGTCATATTGTGACAAATCATACACTGCGGAGGACGACGCCATGGCCGAGGAGAAGACCAGCCTGCTGTTTTTCCAGCATGAGGACAACTGGCAGGACATCAAAAACGCCACCATGAACACCATCGGCAAGACCAAGGGGGCCTACCCCGACGCCAAGTGGAAGCGGGCGCTGATCCTGGCCGAGCACTCGCCCATCCGCAAGCTGAAGTTCGCCTGGCGCTGGCAGGACCTGCCCTATTGGGTGAGCGTCCACTTCGTGCGCCACAAGTTCGGCATCGAGCACTTCGTGAAGACCCAGCGGACCGACCGCACCGGCACCGATAGGACGGAGCTGCCCCAGGGCGCGCCGGTGAACCACGAGTGCGAGGCCGACGGTCAGGCCATGATCAACATCAGCCGCAAGCGCCTTTGCAACTGCGCCAGCCCCGAGACCAGGGCCGCCTGGCAGCTGGTGAAGGACGCGGTGGCGGAGGTGGAGCCGGAGCTTGCCAGCTGCATGGTCCGGGAGTGCGTGTACCGGGGCTTCTGCCCGGAGATGTTCTCCTGCGGCTTCGCCCAGACCGAGGCGTTCCAGAAGGAGCGGGAGGAGTATCTGCACCCCTCGTTCCTGGAGGAGGCGTGAGCTATGGTCAAGACGGCGATCCTCGTCTCCGGCGGCGGGACGAATCTCCAGGCCATCATGGACTCCCACCTGTTCGGGGAGATACCCAACTGTGAGCTGACCGCGGTCATATCCTCGGACCCGGAGGCATACGCCCTGATCCGGGCCAAGAGCGCCAACCTGCCCGCCTACGTCATCGACCGGACCCTTTTCCCCAACGCGGCCAGCTACAACACCGCCCTGCTGCAAAAGCTCCAGGACCTGGACATCCAGATGGTGGTGCTGGCGGGGTACGTCCACCAGCTGGGGGCCAACATCCTGCGGGAATACGAAAACCGGGTGATGAACGTGTATCCCAGCCTGCTGCCGGCCTTCGCCTACTGCGACGGCAACAGCCTGGAGCCCTATGAGCAGGCCCTGGAGGCCGGGGTGAAGCTCTCCGGCGCCACGGCCTACTTCGTCACCGACGGCGTGGGCGGGCCCATCATCCTCCAGCAGGCCGTGGAGGTCTGGGAGGGGGACACCCCCCGCACCCTCCAGCGGCGCATCATGGAGGAGGCCGAGTGGAAGCTGCTGCCCCGCTCCCTGGCGCTGTACTGCCAGGGCCAGCTGCGGGTGGAGAACGGCATCGTACACATCCAGGAAAACAAGTGATACATCTGTTTTGGAGGAGATATGAGCGATAACGTGAGAAGATGCCCCCGCTGCGGGGCCAAGGTGTCGGCAAACGACAAGTATTGCAAAAAGTGCAACGCGCCGCTGAGCTCCGGCAGGGTGGAGATGCTGCCCCGGGACCCCCGGAAGGCGGCCAGCGGCATGGAGGGCCTGCCCCGGCCCATCCGTCCCACCCAGCCCCGGCGCACGGCGGAGGATGTGGCGGAGGGGGCCATCCTTGAGGAGGAGCTGGACGAAGCCACCGCTCCCCCCCGCGGCGCCCGTCCCCAGCAGAACCGTCCCCAGGGCCAGTCCCGGCCGCAGCAGAACCGTCCCCAGGGCCAGTCCCGGCCGCCCCGGGCCGTGTCCACGGCCAGAGGCCCCGGCTATGAGCCCCCACCCCCGCCCCCCAAGGACAACAACAAGCGGCTGTGGGGCCTGGTGGCCATTTTGGCCATCATCGTCATCATCATCGCGGTGGCCATCCTGCTGGTGATCCGCCTGAACCGGCCCGCCAGCCCGGAGACCTCCCAGACCTTCTCCCCGCCTGCCGTAGAGACTACGCCGGAGGGCGTGCCCCAGCCGGAGACCACCCCGGAGCCCACGCCCACCCCCACGCCCGCGGTCACGCCTACGCCCACCCCCACGCCCACGCCTACCCCCAGCCCCACGCCCCAGGCCAATGAGACGGTCTATGTCACCGGCAACCAGGTGAACATCCGCTCCGGCCCCGGCACCAGCTATAGCTCCCTGGGAACCGTCAGCGCCGGCACCGCCCTGCAGCGCCTGGGCCGCGAGAACGGCTGGAGCCGCGTGTCCTATCAGGGCAAGGAGGGCTATATCGTGGACACCTATATCACCACCACGGCGCCCTCGTCCAGCCCGGCCCCCACCGGCACCCCTGCCCCCAGCAACTTCACCGTCACCGAGGCCAGCGGCACCGTGACCGTGACATCCGCCACCGGCGCCAATCTGCGCAAGGGCCCCGGCACCAACTATGACGTGGTCACTGGCGTGGGCAACAACACCCAGCTGGAGCGCACCGGCACCAGCGGCCAGTGGACCCGGGTCAAGTATAACGGTCAGGAGCTGTTTATCTCCAGCGAGCTGATCTCCGACGGCGCGGCCCAGGCCACGGCCACCCCGGCCCCCAGCAACTTCAATGTCACCGAGGCCAGCGGCACCGTGACGGTGTCCTCCGCCACCGGCGCCAACCTGCGCTCCGGCCCCGGCACCAACTACGGCACGGTGGGCAGCGTGGCCAACGGCACCGTCCTGACCCGCACCGGCACCAGCGGCGAGTGGACCCGCGTCCGCTACAATGACCAGGACTGCTTCATCGCCACCTACCTGACCACCGACGGCGAGAGCGGCAGCGCCACCCAGGTCCAGTCCGACAGCGGCACCTTCACCGTCACCGGCAACGGGGTGAACATCCGCTCCGGTCCCAGCACCAGCTACGAGTCCCTGGGCACCGTGAACGCCGGCACCACACTCACCGTCACCGGCAAGAGCGGCCAGTGGTACCGGGTGAACTACAACGGCGGCTCCGGCTACATCATCGAGACATACGGCACCAAGAGCTGACAGAAGCAAAGGCATAAGGACATAAAAATACCGCCCCCGGGGCGGTATTTTTATGCTGTGGGTGGCTGCCGGGCTCCTCAGGGGGGTGAAGTCCATTGCCGAGCCTCTTGCCTCCCCTTGAAGGGAGGTGCCATGGGGCCCCCAAAGGGCACGCTTGCCCTTTGGGGAGAGGAGACGCCGCGCAATATTCAGGGCCCGGTGCTTGCACCGGGTCCTGACCTATTGTCGCGTGCGTCGACGAGGGCGGAAGGGTGAAACGTTGGCCAACTGCCATCCCCCGTTTCCCCCCTTCAGCCGCCGCGCGGAGCGCGGCGCCAGCTCCCCCGCAGGGGGAGCCGAGGGGGCTGGGCAGTCATCCCGGGGCCCCCACGCGGCACGCCTGCCGCATGGGGGGGGAGATACGCTCAAGCTACAGTTTTCTCTCCCTCCGTCTTGGCCTGACGGCCAAGCCACCTCCCTCGTCAGAGGGAGGCAAGGGGCTGGTGCTTATCTGGCGCTACGCCATTCGGTGCCGGAAAAATACTTGCACTCAAGAAAACAACGCGCTATAATGGCGATAACGGAATAGCAAAGGCGGGACTTGGAGTGCTGTCATCACCCCAAGCCCCTATGCAGGAGTGGATGGCTCCTACACAGCTTTTCAGCGCCCAAGGTCCATTATACTTTCTCCCCTTGTTTTTTACAAGGGGAAAAGGTCAGCTGGCTTTGTTGTGTTGTGCGCGGTGTGGGGATCGATCCCTGCGCCGCCTTTGTTGTTTCGGCGGGAAAGTTCGCGGGGCAGGGGTAAAAGCCTGTTCCCGCGGGCAAGTACCGTTGAGACAGCGCAGCATGATACCGCCGGGATGATACAGTTCCTTTCTGACGGTGGCTGTGATACTAGAATCGGGAAAGGGGAACACAAGCATGAAGAAATGAACACTGGCGATGCTCCTGGCCCTGAGCATGGTCATGTCCCTGGGGGCGGCTGCCCTGGCGGCGGAGGGGGAGGACGTCACGCTCTGGTTCATGACGGAGGACGGGCAGACCGAGTTTGCGTCGGAGACGCCCGCGACTGTGACCATGACCGTAACGGTGCCGCAGGATGGCACATACCTCGTCACCACCCTGCCCGAGGGCCCTGACGGCGGGCCGGAGGGCTTCTCCGTCACCTCGGAGGACGAGCCCTTCGCCTTCCTGGCGGAGCAGGAGCTGCGGGACCTGTGGAATGGCGGCCACTGGCCTGTGGAGCTGACCGCCGGGGACTATGCCGTCACCGCGGAGAATGTCACATCCATGAGCATGAGCCTGTTTCTGGTGGACGATACCGGCATGCCCGACGACATCCCGTCCGCCGCGGAGCGGGTCGACGCCTCCTTCCGGGTCTCGGATGGCGACCGTTCCTCCACCTATTTCTACACGGAGGAGCCTTCCTCCGTCACCATGACCGCCACGGTGGAACAGGATGGGCTCTATCTGGTGGACCTGTTCGCCTCGGGAGATGGATCGCTGTCTCTGACCGTGGACGGCGACGCCCTTGCCTTCATGAACCAGCTGCCGCTGGAGGATGTTGGCTTTGGAGAGTATGGGGTCGAGAAGATAGCTCTCGTGGAGCTGACCGCCGGGGAGTACACCCTCCAGATCGAGAACGGAATCAGCTGCAGCGCGTATGTGGAGCTGACCCATCCCCTGGACGCGGTGGACGGCGTCATCGGCGAGGGGCTTTACGTCTGCCAGCTGGACGAGGCCGTGACGGTGAACTACACAGTCATGGGCGCGGGCGCGGAAGCGGACTTTTACACAGGTCCGGCCGATTCGCTGTCCAAGGCCGGACATGCGTGGGCCTATGAGAAAAACAGCGACCAGGCGGTGGTGAGCTTTGAACCGGGCACGGCGGTCATCGATTTTGAGGGCGGCTATGTGACCAGCGCGCTGGTGGGGTCAACAGGGGACGTACCCGCCGAGCCGGAACCCACCGCCGCTGAGCCGGAGGTCCCCGACGCCGGGTCGGAGCCCGTTGTGTTTGACGGCTTTGAATTTGTGAGAGACGGCGAGAATATGACCTTCCAGGATACGGCGACCGTTCCGGCGGACGGGTATTATCTCTTTTACGCGATGGAAGCTGAAGACGCCCCGGTCAGCTTTGCCACCGACCTGCCCATCCAGACCGAGCCGGGCGCTGTGCCTGACTGGACATACACGGATGGATATGGCATCGGCGTCTACGAGCTGGCGGCAGCGGTAGAGCTGACCGCCGGGGACTATTCCGTGACCGTGGGCAGCACCGATTATTATTCTGACTGTATCGCCATGCTCACCCCCGCGCAGATGGTGGACTCTCTGGCCGGTACCTTTGCCCAGGGCGGCGTGTACATGTGCGTACTGCCCGAGCCCGTGACCTTTACCATGGGCACCGGCGGTACGGGAGGTATCGCCTTCTACAGCGGCGAAGAGGGCGCGTTTTTGCAGGCGCTGACGCCGGAAATAGGCGGCGGGAGGCTCATGGTGGAGTTTCCCGCGGGGCTCGCGGTCATCGACGCCAGCGAGTATGAAAGCTCCATCAACGGCAATGTGAACTGACTGGACCTACGATTTGATAAAAACCGCACAGGTCCGCCTCCCAGGCGGCCCTGCGTCGTTTGGTTTTGCGCGCGTTTATGTGCGGACTATCGCCGTGTCCCTTGCCTTCCCCAGGGGGGAGCCGAGGGGTGCGGCGGCGGACTGCATCCCCAAGGGGCGGCAAGAGGCCCGCCTCCACGATTTAACCAAATCTTAAGATTTTGGCGGTTTACCCTCATGCCCAGACGTGCTATAATGACCTCAAATGATCTCAAGCGTTTTCCCCTGCAAGGAGGATGTCCTATGAAGCGTTTGATCGCCGCGCTGTGCGTCACAGCGCTGTGTGTCTCCATATTGGCCGGATGCGGCCAGAGCGCCTCCGGCGGCGGCGAAGCTGTGTCCGTGGAGGCGGTGTCCTCCATCGCGGCCGGCGGCAGCCTGGGCCTCATGGACCGCTATGCCGGCATGGTGGTGGCGGGCGAGACCGCCGAGATCCAGCGGGACAGCAACAAGACCATCGGCGATACCTTCGTGAAGGAGGGCGACATGGTCAAGGCCGGGGACGTGCTGTTCTCCTATGACATGGAGAAGATGCAGCTGGACCTGGAGAACCTGCGGCTGGAGAAGCAGCGGGAGGAGAACTCCATCGTCAGCGCCCAGGCCGCCATCGCCGAGCTGGAGAATGAGCGGGCCAAGGCCAAGGACAGCGAAAAGCTCAGCTACACCCTCCAGATCGACACGAAAAACGCCGACATCCGGGAATCCCAATACAACATCGGCCTGAAGGACAGGGACATCGCCAACCTGGAGGCGTCCCTGGGCAGCGCCGAGGTGGTGTCCCCCATCTCCGGGCGGGTCATGTCCGTGGCCGAGGAGGGCTCCAACAGCGGCTACTACTATGACGAAAGCGGCTCCTCCGGCGGCGGCACCAAGTACATCACCATCACCGACGTGACCAGCCTGCGGGTGGAGGGCAACATCAACGAGATGAACGCCGGCGCCCTCATGGAGGGCATGCCCATACTCGTCCGCTCCCGCCTGGACAGCTCCGTCACCTGGACGGGCACATTGTCCATGATCGACTGGGAGCACCCGGTCAACGGGAACAATAACAACAGCGGCGGCATGGTCTACATCGGCGGCAGCGACAGCGGCGACGACGAGATGACCACCTCCAGCAAGTACCCCTTCTATGTGGAGCTCACGGACATCGAGGGGCTCATGCTGGGCCAGCACGTGTACATCGAGCCGGATACCGGCGGGGACACCGAGGACGTGCCCGCCGGGCCCATGATCCCGTCCTATTACATCTGCTACGACGACGGGGGCGAGCCCTTCGTCTGGGCGGCCGGCAGCAAGGATAAGCTGGAAAAGCGGTCCGTGACCCTGGGCGTGTACGACGAGGAGCAGGACCTGTATGAGATCGCCAAGGGCCTGACGCTCAGCGACTACATCGCCTTCCCCGTGGAGGGCCTGGAGGAGGGCCGTCCCACGGAGAAGTACGACCCCAGCGCCATGATGGACGAGGGCGCGGGCGTGACCGAGGGCATGACCGAGTCGCCCGCGTTCATCGGATAAGGAGCGGGCCATGCTTCTGGAAATGCACGATATATGCAAGGACTATCCCCAGGGCCGGGACGTGGTGAAGATCCTGAAACACGTGGAGCTCACCGTCGCGGAGGGGGATTACCTTGCCATCATGGGCCCCTCCGGATCGGGCAAGACCACGCTGATGAACATCATCGGCTGTCTGGACGTGCCCACCAGCGGGGTATATGTTCTCAACGGGGAGAACGTGGCCGAGGCGTCGGAGAACCGCCTGGCGGACATCCGCAATACCACCCTGGGCTTCGTGTTCCAGAGCTTCTATCTGCTGCCCACTCTGAACGCCCGGGAGAACGTGGCGCTGCCCCTGCTGTACGCCGGGGTGAAAAAGCGCCAGCGCCTGCGCCGGGCGGAGGAGGCCCTGGAGATGGTGGGCCTGGCCGAGCGGATGGACTTCATGCCCAGCCAGCTCTCCGGCGGCCAGCAGCAGCGGGTGGCCATCGCCCGGGCCATGATCAACCAGCCCAAGCTCCTGCTGGCGGATGAGCCCACCGGCGCGCTGGACACGGCCTCCGGCGAGCAGGTTATGGACATCTTCGACGAGCTGAACCAGAACGGCACCACCATCGTGCTCATCACCCATGAGCCGGAGGTGGGCGCCCGGGCCCGCCGTCTGCGGCGCATCCGGGACGGCGAGCTGCTGGGGGAGGAAGGAGGCGGCGCCCATGGCGAAGCATGAGGCCCCCGGCCGCCACGCCAAGCCCTCCAAGGCCCCCAAGGCGCCCCGGCCCAAAAACAAAAAGGCCCGGAAGGCCGTGGCCATCATCCTGATCTGCGCGCTGCTGCTGGGCGGCGCGGGCACCGGCGTGTTCATGTACCTGCGCAGCCGGGGCGCCGGGGTGAACGTGTACCCCGTGAGCCAGCTCATGACCGAACCGGATATGTACAGCCAGAACCAGACCGACGGTATGGTCACCACGGATAGGATGCAGTCGGTGTATCTGAGCTCCACCCAGACCGTCACGGAGGTGTTCGTGACGGAGGGCCAGGAGCTGAAGGTGGGCGACCCCATCTTGTCCTTCGACACCACCCTCAGCGAGGTGCAGCTGGAGAAGGCCCGCATCAATGTGGAGATGACGAAGCTGGACCTCCAGGAGGCGGAGCAGCGCCTCAAGGAGATCGAGACCTATAAGATCGGGTCCCCCGGCGGGGGCGGATACGTCCCCGAGGAGACCCCGGAGCCCACGCCCATCGTGCCCGATCCCCCTGGCTTCCAGTTCGGACAGGGCACCAGCGAGGAGCCATACGTGTTCCTGTGGCGGGAGGGCATGCTCCTGAACGAGACCACCATGGACGCCCTGGCGGAGATCGCCTACAGCGCCAACCACCCCGACGAGCCCTCGGGCGAGCCTGAGCTGCCCCCGTCCCCCCAGGTCACCGGGACCCCGGACGGCACGGAGATCGCCTCGGTCCGGGGCGCTTTGCGGCCCGTGGTCCTGCGGTCCATCGCCCGGAGCGCGGACGTGCCGGACATCGCCCCGGACCCCGTGCCCGCGGACCCCGCCGCCGGAGAGACGGAGACCGGCCCCTCCGAGCAGGAGACCACCCCCGTGCCGGAGGACACCCCGGTCCCGGAGGATACCCCCGCGCCGGAGGACACCCCGGTCCCGGAGGATACCCCCGCACCGGAGGACACCCCGGTCCCGGAGGCCACGCCTGATCCGGACGCCACTCCCGCGCCGGAGGCTACCCCCGGACCGGAGGCTACCCCGGAGCCGGAGGCCACGCCCAGCCCGACTCCTGCTCCCACCCCGGCGCCCACGCCGTCCCCCGCCCCCAGCCCCGCGCCGGGACCGGAAGGGGACCCCTCCGGGGAGCCCTCTGATGAGATCAGGCCGGACTGCGAGTACTACATGGTCTTTGAGATCCGCTATGACAACTCCCTGTCCCAGGATATCCAACGGGCCTACGAGGTCCACATGTGGCGGGCGGACGGGATATTCAGCTTTGAGGTCATAGAGCCCTCTTACATCCCCGTGTTCGTGGAGCCCGAGGAGGGAGAGGGCGGCGACGGGTCCTATTTTGACGACACGGTGTATTACAGCGCCGAGGAGATCGCCCGGATGAAGCGGGATACCGAGGCCCAGATCCTCCAGCTGCAGATCGACCTGAAGCTGGCGGAGCAGGACCTGAAGGAGAAGCAGTACGAGATCTCCAACAGCGAGGTGGTCTGCGAGGTGGCCGGTACGGTCAAGACCCTCCGTGACCCCGACGAGGCCGTGGCCTCCGGCGAGGCCATGGTGGTGGTGTCCGGCGGCGGCGGGTACGTGGTCAAGGGCGCCATGGGCGAATTCGACCTCAACACCCTCCACGTGGGCGACACCGTCCAGGTGAACGACTGGCGCTCCGGCAGCACCTATGACGGCACCATCACGGAGATATCCCAGTACCCCGCTGATTCCAACGAGTATTGGTACTACAGCCAGAACGGCAACCGCAACGTGACGGTCTATCCCTTCACCGTGGCGGTGAGCGAGGACGCCAGCCTCCGGGAGGACTACGGCGTCACCATCTACCTGCCCTCCACCAGCTCCGCGGAGGGGGAGTACAGTCAGAGCAACGTCTATCTCGACAGCATGTTCATCCGCTCCGAGGGCGGCCGCAGCTACATCTACGTGGCCCGGGACGGGCTTTTGAAAAAGCAGTTCGTGGTCACCGGCCAGAACCTATGGGGCAGCTATATGGAGGTCAAGGGCGGCATCACGGAGGAGGACTACGTGGCCTTCCCCTACGGCCGCAGCACCAAGGAGGGGGCCAAGGTGGTCGTCCAGGAGACCATAGACTCCCTGTACAGCTGAGAGAGGAGGCGCGGACCCTTGTTTGAGAACATCGCCCTGGCGTTCCAGGGCATCTGGGGCCACAAGATGCGCTCCTTCCTCACCATGCTGGGCATCATCATCGGCATCGCCTCCATCATCACCATCGTGTCCACCATCAAGGGCACCAACGACCAGAT
>CANQIH010000050.1 GCA_947624035.1 uncultured Oscillospiraceae bacterium
TGCCCAGAGCCTGGGCGTGGACGCCATCGCCGCCATCCCGCCCATCTACTTCCACCTGCCGGAGCGGTCCATCGCCCAATACTGGAACGACATCTCCGCCGCCGCCCCGGACACGGACTTCATCATCTACAACATCCCCCAGCTGGCGGGGGTGGCCCTGACCATGCCGCTGTTCCGGGAGATGCTGAAAAACCCGAGGGTGGCCGGCGTGAAGAACAGCTCCATGCCCATCCAGGACATCCAGATGTTCAAGGCCGAGGGCGGCAGCGATTTCGCCGTGTTCAACGGGCCCGACGAGCAGCTGGTGGGCGGCCTCGCCATCGGCGCGGACGGGGCCATCGGCGGCACCTACGGCGCCATGCCGGAGCTGTACATGAAGATCTACGAGCTCTGCCGCGCCGGGAAGTATGAAGAGGCCAGGCCCATCCAGTACGACTGCAACGACATCATCGCGGAGCTGTGCGCCGGACAGGGCCACATGTACGCCGTCATCAAGGCGGTCATCAAGCGCCGGACGGGCATCGACCTGGGCGGCGTGAGAAAGCCGCTGGCGGACGTGGTCCCGGAGGACGAGGTCCATATAGCCCGGGCCGCGGAACTCATCGGCCAGGCCATCGGAAAGTACTGCTGAGCGCACGCTTTCCGCCGCTTGAAAAATAAAGGAGAAAGGAAGGGAAGTACATGAAATCTACGCAAAAGAACCCCAGACTGAGGGCTACCCTGACGGGATACGGATTCGTGGCGCCGCAGCTCATCTTCTTCGCCGTGTTCACGATCTATCCCATCTTCGAGGGCATCCGGCTCAGCCTGTTCCGTTCGACCGCTGTGGAGAACACCTTCGTGGGCCTGGAGAACTACATAAACCTGTTCCAGGACCCGGTGTTCGTCAAGTCCGTCTTGAACACGCTGTTCCTGGTGGTCGTGATCACGGTGGGCAACCTCATCCTGGGCCTCATCATCTCCCTGGCCATCTTTGACAAGAAAAACGGCTATGTGTCCTTCGTGCGCAGCACGTTCTACCTGCCCGTCATCGTGTCGACCGTGGTCATGGCGATGGTCTGGAAGTTCCTGCTCAACCCGGCCAACGGCCTCGTGAACTGGTACCTGACCAAGGCGTCCGGCAAGTCCATCAACCTGCTGGGCAACCCCAACACGGTGCTGTGGGTCATCGCGTTCGTCACCATCGTGGCCAGCGTGGGCACCAGCATCATCATGTACGTGGCCAGCATGAACGGCATCTCCACCGAGATGCTGGAGGCGGCCAAGGTGGACGGCGCCAGCAAGCTGAAGGTCTGCACCAAGATCGTGGTGCCCCTGGTCAAGCCCACCACCCTGTATCTGTCAGTGACGACCATCATCTCCATCCTGAAGCTGTTCGTCATCATCCAGCTATTGAGCGACGGCGGACCGAACAACTCGTCCATGACCATGATGTACTACCTGTACCGGAACGCCTTCAGCTACAACAAGATGTATGTGGCCTCCGCTGTGGGCGTCATCATGTTCGTCCTGGCGGTCCTCATCGCCCTGCCGCAGTTCATCTCCATGAACCGGAAGGGAGGCAAGTAATATGAAAAAGAACCACTCCCTCATCAGCAAGATCAAGCGGCATGACAAGCTTGACCTGGTGGTCAACGTGATCGTGTTCATCCTGGCCATCATCAACCTGTTCCCGTTCTACTACCTGCTGACCAGCTCCGTGAAGAGCTCCGCCGCCATCTTCAAGATGCCCCCTGACTGGTGGCCCAAGACCTTCGAGACGAAAAACTACCTGGACCTGTTCACCGGCCAGCCGGCCTTCCGCTGGGCCGCCAACAGCTTCCTGGTGTCCATAATCACGACGATCATGGTGGTCATCTGCGCCTCCATGGCGGCCTACGCCGTGTCCAAGCTGGACTTCCCCGGCCGGAACGCGATCTATATGATCTTCATCGGCGCGCTGATGATCCCCAAGGAGATCTTCATCATCCCCCTGTTCCAGATCGTCACCAAGTTCCATCTCACCGACACCTACGCCGGCATGATCCTGCCCAATGTGGCCGCCACCTTCGGCGTGTTCCTGCTGAAGGGCTTCTTTGACACGGTCCCGGACGCCATACGGGAGTCGGGCAAGCTGGACGGCGCCGGGGAGATGACCGTGTTCACCCGCCTGGTGCTGCCCATCGTCAAGCCCGGTATCGGCGCGCTGTTCATCCTCAACTTCGTGAACATCTGGAACGACTACCTGTGGCAGATGCTCATTGCCCGCAGCAAGAGCATGATGACCCTGATGGTGGGTACCGCCAGCATCATGCAGGAGATCAGCCCCAACTTCGGCTACAAGATGGCCGGCGCGGCCGTGGCCAGCGTGCCCATGCTGATCATCTTCATCTGCTTCCAGCGGTACTTCACCTCCGGCATCACCATGGGCGCCGTGAAGGAATAACCCCCCTCTCATCAGGCCTCCGGCACTGCCGGAAGAAATAAACTGAACAAAATTTAAAACAGGAGGATATGACATGAAAAAACTGCTTGCTCTGCTGCTGGCGCTGACCATGGTGCTGGCGATGTGCTCGACGGCGTTCGCCGCGGGCATCACAGAGGACCCCGTGACTCTGAACCTGTGGCTGACCCCCCAGTGGAAGGGCGTGTTCAGCGGCGACGAGGAAGGAGCCGACTACGACAGCTTCTTCAAGGAGGCTGCCGCCCGCTACAACGAGATGAACCCCAACGTGACCATCAACGTGGAGGTCATCCCCGCCGACACCCGTGACGAGCGCCTGCGCGCCGCCGAGGCCACCGATTCCCTGCCCGACCTGATGTACGAGGGCGCCTTCACCATGGCCGCCTACTATCACTCCGGCTCCATCGTGGACCTGGACGACATCATCAGCGACGAGGACCGGGCCGACATCGGCGAGGGCATCTGGGAGAACTGCATGATCGAGGACCACACCTTCATCTTCCCCTTCGCCCACATGCCCGGCACCCTGATCTACAACGCCGACATGTTCCGTGAGGCCGGCCTGGACGACTACATCGGCGGCGAGTACGAGATCGTCACCTGGACCCCCGACGATTTCAAGAACGTGATCCTCCCCGCCCTGCGCGACAACCTGCCCGGCGTCTATCCCATGAGCCTGTTCGCGGTGAACAACCAGGCCGACACCTGGAACCTGAGCTACCTGCGCATGTTCGGCTGCCCCTTCTTCGATGAGACCGGCCACCTGTGCGCCAACGACGAGAACGGCGTCAAGGCCCTGCAGTACATCATCGACCTGTACAACGAGGGTCTGACCGTGCCCGGCGCCGAGTCTTTGAGCTCCAACGACTGCAACGCCATGTTCCAGAACAAGATGATCGCCATCAGCTTCACCAACACCACCCTGCACAGCAACCTGGAGGCTGACATGGCCTCCGGCAATGTCGAGGAGTTCGACGAGCGCCTGGCCAACATCCCCGGCGATCCCGAGCCCAAGAGCTTCACCTACGTCTCCGGCCTGATGGCCATGAACACCCACGACGATACCCGCATCGCGGTGTCCAAGGACTTCATCAAGTACGTCAGCACCGACCCCGAGCTGGTCATCGCCTCCAAGAACTCCCTGCCCGTCCGCGCCTCCGTGTCCGCGGCCGTGGCTGACGAGCTGCCCTATGCCGAGGCCTACAACGAGAACGCCAAGTACATCTTCAACTTCTCCAACAACATGCCCGGCTACAACGAGCTGCGCAACGTGCTGTTCCCGGAGATCCAGGCCGCTCTGATCGGTCAGAAGACCGCCCAGGAGGCCATGGACAGCTACGTGGAGAAGGGCAACCAGGTCATCGATGAGGGCCGCGCCAGCTCCGTCGTCTACAACTGATCCACAACGCAACCTATCCCGGCAACTGCGGACTCACCTCCGCAGTTGCCTTTCTTAATGGAGGAGACCATGTACAACGCCATCGATATCCACGGCCACTTCGGCGACCCCTCCTGCTTCCCCCAGAAGGGGCTGGAGAAGGAGTTCATGCGCCTGGATCTGGAGCAGCTCAAGGCCGAGTATGACCGGCAGCAGGTCACGGCGGCCTGCCTCTCCCCCATGGAGGCCATCTTCCCGGCGGACGAGATCACGCTCCTGTGCGCCAACGACTATATGGCGGAGCTGGCCCGGACAAACGACTGGCTCTACCAGTGGGTGGTGGTGGACCCGCTGCTGCCGGCCAGCTATCAGCAGGCGGAGGCGCTGCTGCAGGAGCGGAAGTGCGCCGGTGTGAAGATACACCCGGACGCCCACGGCTATCCCATCCGGGAGTGGGGCGACGAGATATTCGCCTTCTGCCAGGAGCACGGGGCGGTGCTGGAGACCCACAGCGGCGAGCCCATGAGCATGCCGGAGGATATGGTGCCCCTCGCGGACAAGTACCCGGGCGTGCGCGTCATCGCCTCCCACCTGGGCTGCGGGTCCGACGGCTGCGTGGAGCACCAGGTCCGGGCCATCCAGGCCGCGAAGCACGGCAACATCTATACCGACGTGTCCAGCGTCCGGAGCATCCTCAACCATCTGGTGGAGTGGGCGGTGGACCAGGTGACGGCAGACAAGCTCCTGTTCGGCACCGACACGCCCCTGCACCACATCGCCATGATGAAGCAGCGGGTGGAATACGCCAACATCCCGGAGGCGGCCAAGCAGGCCATCTTCAGCGGCAGCGCCCTCCGGCTCCTGGGGGACCGGCTGGCCCCCTGCTGACGGCCCCGCGAGGTAAGAAGCCATGTATCTCACAGCGGAACAGACCTGCGGCGTGCTCGTCGTGGGCGCGGGCATCGCCGGTATCTCCGCCGCCCTGGAGGCGGCGGAGGCCGGGCGGTCCGTGGTCCTCACCAGCAGCGCCCACATATTCTCCGGCTCCAGCTTTTACCCCGGCACCTGGGGCCTCGGCCTCATCGGTCCCGCCGGCGGCGGCGACCGGGAGGACCTGGCGTCGTCCATCTGCCGGGTGGGCTGCGGCATGGCGGACCCGGACATGGTCCGCGCCTTCGTCTGGGGCATCGGCCCCGCCATCGAAAAGCTGCGGGCCATGGGCGTACACCTGCGCCGCCCCGCCCAGGGCGGCGAGCGGGAGTACATCCCCTGCTTCGACCACAAGCACCGGGACTGGAACGGCATCGAGGGCGGCAGCGTCCGGGCCGTCCTGCCCGGGCGGATGGAGGCGCTGGGCGTCCGGCAGCGGCCCGGCTGTGAGCTCATGGAGCTGGTGATGGCGGGCGGCCGCGTATGCGGCGCGGTGTTCCGGGAGGGGGAGCGGATCGTCTATATCCGCTGCCGGGCCCTGGTGCTGGCCACCGGCGGCTACGGCGGCATCTTCCGCCGCCATCTCTGCACGGAGGACATCACCGGCCTGGGCCAGTCCCTGGCCCTGCGGGCCGGGTGCTCGCTGACCAACATGGAGTTCATGCAGATGATGCCGGGCTATCTGAGCCCCGCCCCCGGGACCGTGTTCAACGAGAAGGTGTTCCGCTTCACCCGTCTGCGTGACGCCGCCGGGCGGCCCCTCCTTCCAGAGACGGCGCAGACAGAGGCGCTGCTGGCGGAGCGGTCCTCCCACGGGCCCTTCACCAGCCGCCTGGCATCCAGGGCGGTGGACCTGGCCATCTTTGAGGCCTGCATGGCTGGCGAGCGGGGCGTCACGGCCACCTACGCCGAGGACATGAAGCGCCATCCGCCGGAGTTTGTGAAGACCTACTTCGACTGGCTGCGGGAGGCCAAAGGCGCCGGCATGGACGACCCCGTCCAGATCGGTATCTTCGCCCACGCGGCCAACGGCGGCGTCGTGATCGACCGGGAAGGGTATACCGGCGTGCCGGGGCTGTACGCCTGCGGCGAGGTCACCGGCGGCATGCACGGGGCCGACCGCATCGGCGGACTGTCCACCGCCAACGGCCTGGTGTTCGGCGGCAAGGCCGGCCGGGCCGCGGCAAGGGACTGCGCCGGTGACGACGGGCCGGAGAGCTGTGCGTTCACGCCCTGGGCCGTCCCGGACCGGGAGCGGCTGCTGTGTACGCTCCGGGACGTCATGGACCGCAGCGCCATGATCCTGCGGACGGAGAGCGGCCTTGCCGGGGCCGCCCGGACCGTCCGGGACATGCTGGCGGGCCTCGACCGGCAGCATGCGGAAAGCGCCCTGGCGGCCGTGCAGTCCCGGCGGCTGGAGGGCCGTCTGGTGACGGCGCTGTGCGTGCTGGAGGCGGCGCTCCGCCGCCGGGAGAGCCGGGGCTCCCACTACCGGGCGGACTTCCCGGCGGAGGACCCGGCCCAAGCCTCCCCCACACGAACAGTCATGGATGACGGGCTCCGCGCCCTTTTGAAAGAGAGGTGAGCGCTATGCCGATGACGGCGCGCGAATTGGCAGCACTAAAGGATTACAGGGGCATGGACCCGCGCCCCAGCGATTTCGACCCGTTCTGGGACGCCCGGGTGGCGGAGGCCGCCGCCGTGCCCTTGGACTATACCCTCTCCCCTGCGCCCGTGCCGGACTGGCCCGGCTGTCTCTACCGGGACCTGTGGTTCACGGGCATGGGCGGCGCCCGGATACACGCCAAGTACATCCGCCCCGCCGGGGACGGCCCCTTCCCCCTGATCCTCCAGTTCCACGGCTATCCCGGCTCCAGCCGGAGCTGGCTGGAGCTGTCCTCCTTCCCCGCCATGGGCTTCGCCGTGGTGAGCATGGACTGCCCCGGCCAGGGCGGTCCGGGCCAGGACCTGGGCGGCTACGAGGGCACCACCGTGGCGGGCCACATCGTGGCGGGCCTGGACGGGGACCCCAGGGACATGTACTTCGTCCGGCTCTACCAGGACATCTGCATCCTCTGCCGGGTGGTGAGCGGGCTGCCGGAGATAGACCGGGACCGCATCGCCGTCAACGGCGCGTCCCAGGGCGGGGCCCAGGGCATCGCCTGCGCCGCGCTGATGCCGGACCTCATCCGCCGGGCGGCCATCCTCTACCCCTTCCTCAGCGACTATCGGAAGGTGCTGGAGCTGGGGGCGGACGAGATCGCCTACGAGGGCCTGCGGTACTACTCGCGCTGGTTCGACCCGGCCCATGAGCACACGGCCCGCTGGCTCACCCAGCTGGGATACATCGACACCCACAACTTCGCCCACCGGGTGCGGTGCCCCGTGCTGTTCGGCACGGGCCTGTCCGATACCGTGTGCCCGCCCGCCACCCAGATGGCCGTGTACAACGAGCTCACGTGCCCCAAAAAGCTGCTGGTGTTCCCCGACTACACCCACGAGGAGATCCAGGCCTTTGACGACGGGCTCATCGATTTCTTTTGCCGGGAGGAGGGGTCCCAATGGAGCTGACCGCGCTGCAAAAGGCCATGGCGGCCTATGAGAGCGCGACGCCGCGCCCCTCTGATTTTGACGCCTTCTGGGCCGGCCGCCGAGAGCTCGCCTCCCGGACGGAGGTCCTCTCTTCGGAGCCGGCGGGCATAGAAAACCCCGCCGCGTCCTACAGCGTCGTCCGGTACAGCGCCGGGGGCAGGACGCTGACGGCCCGCTGTGTCCGTCCCCGGACGGACGGGGCCGTCCCCGCGGTGCTGCTGTTCAGCGACTTCGACCGCGCCGTGCGGGGCTGGTTCCACATGAGCCGCTTCGCCGCTCTGGGCTTCGCGGTCCTGGCGCCGGTGCGGGAGGGGGTCATGCCGGACGCGGCCGCCGGGTGGCGGGACGCCCCGGAGGAGCTGGCCCTGGCGGAGCTCTACACGGACGCGCTGCGCCTGTCCTATGCCGCCGCCCAGCTCCCGGGCATAGACGGCGGGCGTCTCATCCCCTGGGGCGAGGGCCTGGGCGGCGCCCTGGCCGTCGTGGCGGCGGCCATGCGGCCGGAGGCGGCGGAGAAATGCGCCGCCCTGGGCCCCGCGCTGGCGGATATCCCCCTGCTGTGGCAGACCGGGATCGACACAGGGCCCCTGGCCGGTATTCGGCGGCACTTTCGGGACGAGGACCCGGCCCACCGGGAGGCGGAGGCGTTCTTCCATGCCATGGGGTACGTGGACTGCGTGAACTTTGCCAAGCTCGTCCGCTGTCCCTTCCTCCTGGGGACCGGCCTTATGGACAGCCTCTCTCCCCCGCTGGCCCAGGCCGCCCTGTTCAACATAGTCCCGGGTGAGAAGCAGCTCGTGACCTATCCCAAGTACGCCCACGAGCGGATCAACGAATTTGAAAACGAGCTCCTGCGCTTTTTGCACGGCTGAGAGGATGAGACGCCGTCCGGCCGCACATACATAATTGCATCTCTCCCCTGTGCGGCAGCGCAGGGGAGGTTTTGTTTTTGGCGCGGCTCCCCCACAAAGCCTTAAAACGCTTGCAATGACCGGCTGGAATATGGTATATGGTATATATGTGATATTTGAGCTCATATCGCGCGGCGAAAAGGCCGCTGTACGGCATCCTATCATATTTCTGCATATATGGGGGCAGTCCTTATGTTTGGGTTCATCAAGCGCCTGTTTGGCGGTCCAAAACAGGAAGAGAAAGCAGATCAGTCCACGGCTCCTATCTACACCGGCCCGGAGAGGATGACGGACCACAGCATGGCCCCGGTCTACGCCAGCCCGGACAGGATGACGGACTACAGCATGGGCACGGTCTACGACAGCCCGTACCGGATGGGACATGACGGCTGGAAGACACGGGGATCGTATGACGGCTGGCCGGAGGGCGCTGTCTATCCGAATAACCATCGGGCGCCGGAGAGCAGACCGCCGCGGGAGAAGGACGGGTACACCGCAGATGGCTTCCCCTTTGCCGACCTGTCACCGGACGCGACCAGTCAAATGTTGGACGGCCCGGAGGGAATGCTGTTTCTTTATAAGAAGGCGGGAACGCCGATCCGGCTGTCCGCCCCGGCGGCGGCCATCGGGCGGGGGTCCGAATGTGCCGTGGTGCTCGACGATGCGGCCGTATCCTCGCTGCATGCCATTTTGACTTTCAATAGGGACTCCTGGTACATTCGGGACTGTGGTTCGACCAATGGGACAAGGCTGAACGGCGTGCCGCTGGGACCCGGCAAGAACTATCTGATCCGTCCGGGCGACAGGATCCTTTTAGCCGGCAGAGAAGAGCTCGTTGCCGTGCTCAGCCACAGCAGATGACGCGGGGACGGGAGAAAGCGGATGGAGTATAAACTGACATCCTGTGTGTGGGAGATCACGCTGGCGTGCTGCTTCTCCTGCGCGTATTGCGGCTCCAGAGCCGGCCGGGCGCGTGTCGGTGAGCTCACGACGGCGGAGTGTATGGATGTGGCCGATCAGCTGGCAGCGCTGGGCTGCCGCCGCGTGTCGCTCATCGGCGGCGAGGTGTTCATGCGGCCGGACTGGCACGCCATCGTCAAACGGCTCACAGATCAGAATGTCCGCGTTTCGATCATCACGAACGGATTTCTCTTTTCCGGGGATGTGATCGCGCAGCTCCGCTCGGCAAACGTGGAATCCGTGGCGGTCTCCGTTGACGGGCCGGAGCAGGTCCACGACAGATACCGGCAGAGGGGCAGCTTCCAGCGGGCGCAGAGGGCCGTGTCCACCCTTGCGCAAAGCGGCGTACCCGTGTCTGTCATCACCACGCTGCACCGGGAGAACGCCAGCCGGCTGGAGGAGTTTTATGCCTGTATCCGCACATGGCCCATCGAGGCGTGGCAGATACAGGCGTGCTCGCCCATCGGCAACGCGGCGGAGGGGATAGACTATCGGATCGACCCGGCGCAGGTGATCGGCTTTGTACAAAAGCACATGTATACAGCGCCGTTTTCCATGGGTATCGCCGACAACATCGGGTACTTTACGGAGGCGGAGGGCTCTCTGCGGGGCAGCCTGAGCGGCCGCGCGGTATTCAGGGGGTGCGGAGCCGGGCTGGATTCCATCGGGATAGACAGCGTCGGCAACGTCCGGGGCTGTGAATCCATGTACGACGACAGCTTCATCGAGGGCGATCTTCGCAGCCGCACTCTCCGGGAGATATGGGAGGATCCGCAGGCATTCGCGTATAACAGGCGCTTCACCCCGGACCAGCTGACCGGCCCCTGCCGGACCTGCGAGTTTGGGGCGTACTGCGCCGGAGGGTGCCGGTCCTATAACTACTTTGTCCATAAAAAGCTGTATGAATCGCCTGCGTGCGCACGAGCGGCGGCGGCGGAGCGCCCTGTGCGGTGACGGCCCGCGGGCCCAGCGCCGGAGACGGGTGCATGCCTGCGCGGCGTTATAGCGGAATGACATATCATATACGGAAAGGAAATGAACGATGAAACGCTCCATACCGGTGATACTCAGTTTTGCCCTGCTGTTCGGCGCCTTTGGCGTACCGGCGTCCGCGGAAGAGACGCCCGGCTGGAAAAAGGAATACCTGGATTTTATTGTGGACGACTACAACGCGATCGACGGGGACTGGCGGGACATGGTCACCTATCAGGTAATGTATGTGGCGTCCAGCGGCGTTCCCTTCATCTATGTCTCCCACGGGTCCACCGCAGGCGGCGGGGCCCTCTGCTATGTGGACGGAGACGAGGCCGTCACCGACCGGACGGCCATCGTCAGTTTTGAGTACATAGAGGGCTCGGATGCGTTTTTTGAGACCGGCGGCCGCATGGGCTCCTATTTCAACGCCGTCTATGCGCTGGAGGACTCCCGCGTCGTGAGCCTGGGCTCCGGGACCTACGGCGGGCAGTACGGCACGATCCTGGAGGAGGATACAGGCGCGGTCCCCGTCAACGCATATAACTGGAACGGCGAGAAGGTCTCCCGGGAGGAATACCGCCGCGAGTACCTGGGTCTTCGGGACAAGTATCTGACGCCGGAGGACGAGGTCATCTATGTGGACGGCTACGGCGACGGCGGATGGAGCTACGACGAGATCATCGCCTGGTTCATGGCGCAGGACGGCGCTTCCGCCTCCGGGGTGACATTCTCCGGCGTATATACCGATATGGGGATGGGCGAAGACCTCTCCTCCCAGGTCAGCTTCGACAGCGAAAATCAACAGTATATCTTTTGCTTGAACACATGGGAGGATTGGATCATAGCGGAGGGCTCATACACCGTCGATCCGGACGGCATCATCAACTGTAGTGTCGACTGGACGCTTGACTGCTACGGAGGCCTGATAGATGACACGGAAGGCCAGTCCTCCATGCACTTTTTGGCCAGCGGTGACAAGCTCACGATCCTTGACGAGGTCGTTGGCTACAGCACCGAGTTTTACCGCGCCGCCGACGGGTTCACGATCCATTCCGATGACGGCACAGGGACCGTCACCGGGGATTCGGTGCGCGTCAGGACCGGCCCGGGGACGGAATACTCCATATTTACAGCATGTGATACCGGCGACCGGGTCTCTATCATCGGCCGCAGCGGCAACTGGTACCGCATCGAGTACGCCAGCCCATATGGCTACATATTCCGGGGCTTCATGCGCTCAGATTATATCGCGCGGGACTGAGGAAACATAAATTAGACCTCCCGGCGAAAACCGGGAGGTCTTTTTGCGGGCTCCGCTCCTTTTCTGGGTCTGCGCTGCCGGTTTTTCTTGTAATTATCGGAATTTTTGGTATTATGTTTGTATCGTGATGTCAACCGGCGAGACGACCACCACCCCGGAAGGAGAGGGAGCTTTGCGCAGACATATACATTTCATAAAAAGGACGCTGTGCGCCGCGCTGGCCGCGCTGCTGCTGGCCTCGTGCTGCTGCACGGCCTTCGCCGCCAGCCCGGAGGCCAGTCAGGAGGTCCTGCGGGTGGGCTTTTTCGCCTTCTCCGGCTACCACATCGTGGAGCCGGACGGACGGCGCAGCGGCTACGGCTATGAGTTTTTGCAGCGGCTGGCCATCCACGCCGGCTGGTCCTATGAGTATGTGGGCTATGACAGCT
>CANQIH010000051.1 GCA_947624035.1 uncultured Oscillospiraceae bacterium
CCGTGGCCGGGGCCGGACAGGTAGATCATGTCCAGGTCGTAGGCCCGGATGACCCGGTTCAGGTGGGTGTAGATGAAGTTCTGGCCCGGTACGGTGCCCCAATGGCCCACGATCTTGTGCTTGAAGTTGGCCTCGGTGAGGGGCTTTTTCAGCAGCGGGTCGCTGAGCAGATACAGCTGCCCCGCGGCGAGGTAGTTGGAAGCGCGCCAGTACATGTCCATGGTTTTGAGCATTTCCGGCGTGGCCGCGAATTGCTTGTTGTAGTTCATATGCGTTCACCTCCGTTATAGTATGACTTATAACTATAGTATTACCCGCACTCCCGCGGGAAAATCGACTGAGGGAAAACTATATCACTGCTCCAGGGTGAGGTCGCCGTCACGTATCCAGCCCAGCTTCCGGCAGGCAAGCCCCAGCGCCCAGCAGAGGACCCCCGGCAGGATGAAGCACACCAGCGCGAGGCCCAGCCAGTCCATGGCCCCCGGCGTCATGGCGGCTGCGCCGTTTGCGATGGCCGCCTCCGACGGGGCCAGCCAGCCCGTCCAGATGCCGATGGGCCCGCAGAAGCCGCAGGTGCCCATGCCGGCGTTCACCGCCGCGCCGTTCATCTCCAGGTGGAAAAGGCACGTGGCGATGGGCCCGGTGACGGCGCTGGTGACGATGGCCGGCAGCCATATCCGGGGATTTTTCACGATGTTGCCCATCTGCAGCATGCTGGTGCCGATGCCCTGGCTCACGAGGCCGCCCCAGCGGTTTTCCCGGAAGCTCATGACGGCGAAGCCCACCATGTTGGCGCAGCAGCCCGCCACCGCCGCGCCGCCGGCGAGGCCGGTGAGGCTCAGCGCCGCGCATATGGCCGCCGAGGACACCGGCAGCGTCAGCAGCACGCCCACGATGACGCTCACGATGATGCCCATCCAGAAGGGCTGCAGCTCCGTGGCCAGCATGATGAGCCTGCCCAGCCAGCTGGCCGCCCGCCCGATGGGCGCCGCGATGAGCCAGGCGATGCCCAGGCCCACGAGAATGGTGACGATGGGCGTCACCAAAATGTCCACCTTAGTCTCCTTGGAAACGGCCTTGCCGAGCTCCGCGGCCGCGATGGCCACCGCCAGCACGGCCAGAGGCCCGCCGGCGCCCCCCAATGCGTTGGTGGCGATGCCCACGGGGATGAGGGAGAACAGCACCAGCGGCGGGGCCTGCAGCGCGTAGCCGATGGCCACGGCCATGGCCGGGCCCACCATGGCGGAGGCCAGACCGCCCACGGTGTAGTCCGCGCCGTTGATATTGGCCACAGTGGCGGTGAGAAAGCCGATGTGCAGCTGCTGGCCCAGGGTGTTGAGGATGGTGCCGATGAGCAGCGTACAGAACAGTCCCTGGGCCATGGCCCCCAGGGCATCCACCAGGTACCGGCGGACGGATATCTCGATGTTCTTTCTCTTCAGAAACGCCTTGAACTTCATAAAGGCGCCCCCCTTTCAGCTGATCATTCAGCCGGTGTAAATGCTCTCCGCGGCGGCCTCCCAGGCCGAGGGGTCGTCGTATCCGGCGGCGGCCGCCAGGGCCGTGATGTCCAGGCCGTAGTAGGTGACCTTGACGAAGGATATCCGGCCGTCCTCCACCGTCCCGTGGAACACGATGGGGCCTGACATCTCCTGGCCGTCGATGGTGCCGGAGACCAGGGTCTCATAGGTGCACGCGCCGTCCTCCGTCACATTCAGGACGCTGCCGTCCGGGCCCGTATAGCGCCCGGGGCGCAGCTCACCGCTGTTCCCGGCGGCGTGCTCTGGTGCGGACGGCGGCTCCGGCGCCGCCTCCCGGGGGAGCTCCGGCTCCATGGTCGCGGGGGGCGCGCTTGGCCCGGCGAAGCCCTCCGCCATGTCCAGCACATGGCCGACGACCTCTTCCGCGTCCGAGATAAGGTCTGCCTGGCCGCCGCAGCCGGTCATGAGCAGGCCAAGCAAAATGGCGGCGCACGGTAAACACAAGAGTCTTTTCACGTTCATCCTCCTCCGGGTATTCACGTCAGTATAGCACATTTCTACCGGATTGCAAGTGAAAAGGTTTCCAAATAAGAAAGCGGCCTCCCCCCGGTCATTTTGACCGGGGGGAGGCCGTATCCTCGCCTATTTCTGCTCCATCATAGCCCGCACCCGGGCCAGGTCGTCCTCCAGCTCGCTGATCTGCTCCAGGATACCCTCCGCAGCCCAGGTGAGCTCCGCCTGGCTGTAGCTCGACAGGTCCCGCCGCACCGGCGCGGCGCCGGTGCGTACGCCCCACCAGAAGCCCATGACCAGCAGGAGCAGCGCCGCCAGGACCTTTGCCAGCCGCTCCATCAGCACTCCTCCTTCAGCATGGCGCTCCAGGTCCGGGTCCCCACCTGGCCGTCCCACTCCCCCGGCTCGCCGGGAAAGGCCGCCCGCTGGAACTTCTTCACCGCGGCCGCGGTGTTGGCGCCGTATCTCCCGTCCTCCTCCAGGGCCCTGCCGTCCGCTCCTGTGAACGCTCCGGCGTTCAGGAGCCGCTGGACGGTCCGCACCTGGCACCCGGCGCTGCCCGTGCGCAGGATATCCACCAGCACCGTGCACGTGTCCCCGCCGGCCGCGGCCCCGTCGTAGGCCGGGCGGTACAGGGTGAACCCGCTGCCCAATGTCCTGCGCCGGTAGCCGATGCCCTCATAGGAGGCTCCGGTACCGGTCCTGGCCGCCGCGGCGGTGGCCCGCAGGCCGGTGCTGTTGCCCTCCAGGGTCAGCACCGTGCTGCCGCTGATGGGCTCATACACGAACCCCACGTGCTGGTCCTTATAGGCGAAGATGTCCCCCGCCCGGGGCTGGCCGCTGTCCACCTGCCACCCCCGGCCAGCCAGATACGCCTTGATGGTGGGCACATAGGCCGGGTTGGCACAGCCGTCCAGAATGGAACTGCCCGCCTTCTTCACGGCGTACCAAATGGCATAGCCGCAGTAGGCGTACCCCACGGCGTTGAAATACCGGTTCACGGTGGTGTTGTTGGCCCCCACTATCGCCTCGTCCTCTCCGGCCAGCGCCGCCAGCTGGGCCAGGACTTCCTTCGCTGTCGCCATCGCTCTCCCCCCTCGCTCCATGATATGCCGCCGCTCACATTTCGTCCCTGCCGCCGGCGGCCGCCTGCCCGGTGAGCACGTCCAGCGCCTTGGTCACCGCCGCCGGCATGGGCACGCCCATGAGCCCGGCGTTCTCCACGATGGAGATGACCTCGTTGGCCGTGAAGCCCACGATCACCGCCTCCCGGATGCCGCTCACGCCCAGGATCAGCTCCAGGCGGCAGGCGATGAGCACCACCAGCAATGTCATGCCCTTGCGGCAGAGGCCCTTGAAGCCCGCCCGGCTCTCCAACGCGCCGCTGCCGGACTTTTTGGAGGCGTGGAACACTCCCGCCGTCACGAGCCCGGATATGTAGTCAGCCGCCATGCAGACCACGAGGGTGACGATGGCCGCGTCCCAGCCCCCGAAGGCGGACGCCATAAAGCCGCCGATGACGCCGGCGGCCGTGCACACTGCGTTTTTCAGATTCATTCGGTCTCCTCCTTATCCCCTTCCAGGATCTTTTTTGCCTCTTCCTCCGTGAGACGGCCCGCTCTCACCAGCTGATCGATGCGTGACGCATCCCACAGCCGGGGGAAGTACCGCTCCGCCATCTCATACACGCTCACAGCTCAACACCTCCCATGGCCGCGATGAAGTCCACATCCGCCCGCATCTGTTCCATGGGACTGGGCGGCGGCTCTGGGATGGCCGCCCGGTCCGCCCCGATCTCCTCCGGGCTCCGCTCCTGCACTGCGCCATCGACGTACTTATACAGCGGGATGCCGTCCATATCGAACAGCGTCGGGTTCTCCTCCCCGTCCGGGAACAGCCGGAATTGATAACCGCCCTGTTCATCGATGCAGACAGCGCCAGACGTGTCCTTTTCTGGATGCGGGCCATCAGACCAGCCGTCTATGATACGGTTTCGATCGTCAACGGTTATGTAATGCTTGTTGTAAATTTCCATAGGCTTAAACTCTTCGTCCATGTTATCGCCTCCTCATAAGTTCGCGTCCAGTAGCAGCATATTATCTCCTGACATATACCATAGCTCTCCGATATCAGCTATTACCAAATCGGTTGTCGATGTTTTTGCCATAAGATTAACGCTGTTCTCTGTCATCCTATCCGTCGAAATGGACGACACTGTTTTCCCATTCACAACAAAGCCCCCTTTCCAAGTAACGGCCGGCATGGCTCTAAGAGGGACAGGCAACGGAACAAAGAAACTCCCGGAATTATTGGCGCGCAACCGGCAAACGCCCACAAAACCGTACTCTGGATTCGATGCAGAAACCAGATTGATCTGATACCTCTGGCATTTCGCCAGCTCCGTGGCATAGTCCGGTATCTCATTCAACACCCACGTGTCGCCCTCCTTGTGGGCGAGGGTCTGGACAGGACCGAGTTCGAGCTTGACGGCTTTTATCTTGAGTGTTGTACCAGGGGCCGCAAATACACGAAAAACCACAGTGCTATTAGCATCAGTTTCGACAATCAAATCTGCACTGCTTAAAGAGTTCCCATTAAACTTCATGTTTGGAGAATCGTAATGTACGTCTACTGGTATGTCAAGTGTCTGGTAAACTAACTCATTGTTTTCCAACAGAACCGACATGGTTACCGTTTTTCCGCCAAGGCCAAGGTTCACCAACTTAGACATAATAACGCAATAGTCGCTTTCAGATGCCGTAAGTAAAAGGCCGTCGTCAATAACGCTTATCGAGGACCCCGATTGCGTACCATACCACCTATCAATGGTATACGCTTGTGTAGTAATATTGTAGATGTTTTGGTTTCTTTGATTGACTACGAGTCTCTTATCGGCAAAATACCAATTGTCCAGCAGATTGGGATTGCTGTACATGCTCCCGACAAGCGCCCCTGTGATAGGTGAATACTGTATGCACTTGGCGTATTCTTCTGCGTAAGACGGGATTTCATTTAGGACCCAGACACCGTTTTCCTGATGGGCGAGAGTTTGTTGAGAGCCGAGTTCGAGTTTGGCAGCGGTGACGTTGAATCCTTCCGTAAGATAAGAATATATATTTACTGTACAAAAATCGACTTCATTACGAACGATTGACATGTATATCTTATTATCAAGTTCTCCAGTTCCAAAACTGGGCGAATCAAGAGCAGGAATTTTACAGCTTAGAGAATAAGTTTTTGAATCGACTAAAGCGGAGAAACAAACCAAAGTTCCTTCTGGAACATATTCTATTGAGAACCGCTGGCTAATAGAATTATTGTATTTACCACTTCCTACTTTCAAAAGAAGGCCAGTCGAGGTAAGCTGGATTGTACCATTACCGCTTGTTCTCCACATATCAACTGTATACCCTGACGTCGTATACTCCATCTTCCCGTTCCTATTGACAGGATTAAGGAAGTTACTATTAATTAGCAGATTCGGATTCGGCTTCTTCTGGAGCTCGCTCCACACGCCCCCGCTCTGGACCGCATTCTGGCTGGATTCCGTGGGGGTGGGGTCCACAGGGAACTCTATATCCCCCTGCTCGCCGTTGAAGGAATTGACGCCGCCAGCGGGACCGACAGGCCCCTGCGGACCGGTATCGCCCTTTTCGCCCTGCGGACCGGTAATGTTCACCGGCTGCGGGACTATCTCGCTGTTTTTCTCCCAGGTCAGCTCACCATCATCGCCCACTCTCGGGACCCAAGAATCTCCCGTATCGCCCTTTTCGCCTTTTTCTATGGTGAACTGAAGGTTCGCATCTGTATCTGTTCCAAGATTCTTTACTGAAGCTCCTGTACCTGGTTCGCCGATTATGACCTTCTCCACGACCGTCAGCGACACGCCCGCATCGGCGCCGCTTTCCACGTAGTCGTTGGCCTCGGTGCTCCAGGTCCACCAGTGGTCGCCCCCGTCCTTTAGGATGGGCGGGTGCAGCGCCACGTCCGCCGCGTCCCGGGCCGACTCCGCTGCCGCGTCACGATACGCCTTTCCCTCTTCCGCATAGCCCTTTGCCACCTCGGCCTGTTCCTTTGCAGCGGCTTCGGCCACATCCTCCAGGTCGCCGATCTCGCAGAACTCCGCATCGCCCTGGGACGACTCAAACGCAAGTTTCCCCTTCCGGTCCAGCGGTACGCTTGCCCGTTTCAGTTCCCCTATCGTCTTATCCGCCATTCAGTCCCGCCTCCAATCCGTTTATCTCCGCCCGCCATGCCCGGCGCTGCTCTATCACGTCCGCGTACTCCTCCGCCGTGGCGGCCCCCTCCGCGATCTTGATGACGGCGTAGTCCGTGGCTGACAGCTTGTCCTTCAGCGCCGCGATGCGCTCCTGCCGGGCCTCCGCGTCCTCCTTGGCCTGTTCCGCTGCCAGCAGTTCCGCCAGCCGCGCCTCGTCCAGCGTTAGACGCTCCCCGTCCCAGCGGTGGGCCCGTATACGAACGCCGCTCATGTCGAACCCGTCAAGGCTCTCCACATACGGCAGTCCACATTCACCCATCTGCGCGACGCTAAGAAGGTATCCGTCTGAATCAAGGTTAAGATATAGTCCCATACAAATCCCCCTTTACGCCCAGAACAGCCAGTGGTATCCCAAATGCGTTGTCCTCTGTCATTCCGCTGTTATTCAAAATCCTTCCAGCACTGACTGTCATCCGATTACTCTCTTTGCTGGCGAACCCGTATACCCGCTGGCTGGACACATGACCGTTCCCGCTGGAGGCTGTGCTGTATGTACCGCAGTTCAACGCGAGGCTTGCCCCAGCATCTTCGTAATACACACCAGATGCCATATAAGACGGGCTGCTCGTGCCGTAGTTTTGCACTACGATTATCACGTTGTAGTCAGACAGGCCCGGAATAGTAAGCGTTTGGGCTGGAAACGAGGAAGCCGGTGAATAATTCCTCCAAAGCTCATACACGGCCGGTCCGTCCAGCTTGCCCACGAAACTTCCTGTGGTAACAACAGCGTCAGGGCGCATCTCCGAATACGTATTTTGGTCCCTTGCCACTTCTAGTACTGGGCCGAACATGTTGATACTTCCGTTAGTTAGAGAAAACCCGTTCAGCTCGGTCACGATCTCAAAGCTGCCGATCTTCCCGCCGGTACAGTCGATAGACCCGTCCGCCGCCACCTTGAACTTGTCGCTGTCGATGGTGAGCCGGTTGCCCTTGATGTTGATGACATCCGCGCTGGCGTTCAGCATGGACACGATCTGGTCGTTCTCATCCCGGCCAACCTTCAGGTCCAACTCCGCGCTGACGCCCTTTTCCATCTCCTCCACCCCGATCCTGATCGCGTCTGCCTGCTTGTCGATGTAGCTGCGGGTCTGGGCTGCCTTCCGGTCGATGGCCCGCTGCACCGGGTCCGTGTACCCGAACTCGTGGCTCACCTGGCTCTCCCCCGGCGCCCCGATGTCGGACAGATGCCCCGGACCGAAGTTTATGGACTGGGATACCAGCGGCGCGTATACGCCCTTCACTGTCACGCCGTCCCCCAGCTCCGCCGTGGGCGGCAGGGCCGCGCCCGTGGCCTCATAGCCCACGCAGCTTCTCCCCTTCACCGCGGCCAGGATGGTGTCCGCCATCTTCTGAGTGCCGTAGGGGCACTCCACCTCCAGCACGTTCCCGCTCTGGTCCCCTGCCAGATAGACCGTGGTCTCGTCTACGGCGAGCCGCACGCCGTCTGCCGGCTCCGATGTCCCGGTGCGCTGAAAGGACGCCGCTCTCTCCCCGATAAAGTGCTTGCCGTTCATATGCGTATCCTCACTCCCCCGAACAAAATGGCGTCTCCATCCTCCGTCACCAGATAGCTGGTCTCTGGCGGCATGGACCCGTACAGCGGCGTCAGCAGCAGCTTCCCTTCTGCCGTCACCTGCCAATTCCCGGCGTGGGCCGCCGCGATATAGCCCAACACCTCCCGCATGGTATACGCCCCCGCGGGATGGTCCACGGTGTAGCTGCCGTCAAAAACGCACCGGCTGTCCAGCTCCGTCCCCATGGCCGCCGCGATGGTCCGGGCCGCCGCCTCCATGGTCATGGGGAAGGTCAGCCCATCCCCCGGCGTCCACAGCGCCTCCGCCCTCATCATGGCATCATAGGCCACGATATCCAGCCGCCCATCCGCTTCCGTCCGCCGGTCTATCCAAAAGACGCCCAGGGGCTGCCAGGCCCCGGTCCCCTCCCGGACGTACGGCCGCACCTCTGCCGCCCGGGGCGGCGGCGTCTTGGGCCAGTAGGACAGCGTCAGCACGGCGCAGCAGGTGCCGCCCACTCCCGGCGTGTCGCAGAGCGTCTGGGCTATGGTCCCGGACCGGATGCGGTCCATGCCGTGGTCCACACCGGCCGCCGTCACCCTGTACTCCTTATCCGCCGCGAAGCTCATATGGGGTCCACCCCTATCATATTGAAGCTCAGGCTCTCGTACCGCTCCTGGGCCTCGTTCCACCGGCCCACAGCCAGGGACCCCTTGCCCACGTAAAACCGCCCGTCCCGCCAGGTCCCGTAATATGGCGACAGGTAGTGCAGCGTGAAGGGCACGCCCTTTGCCACGATCTGCAGGATAGTCCGCATGTCCTCCCGGCTCACCCAGGAGGCCTGGTAGGAGAAGGACTCCACCGTGAACATGGCCGAGGCGTACAGCGTCCCGTCCATGGCCCGGGTGGAGTCCTCCGTGTAGGTGGTCTCAAAGTCATACCCCAGCCCCTCGTCCGGCTGAAGGATGACCGTGCCGTTCATTTTGATGTACTCTTGAGACATAATCGCCTCCTCATCCCGCAAAGGGGTCCCGGCCGGTGGCCCGCCGCTGGACCCGGCTCTCCGCCGCCACGGCGCTGAACAGGACCTTCCGGTCCACCTGGGCGTCCACCTTCACATTCACGTTCACCGGCGTCTCCTGCCGGCCGGTCATGAGTCCGGACAGCAGCTCCTTCAGGTCCCGGATGTCCCGGGACACCTGGGCCATGCCGCTCCCGCTCGCCTCGTAAACCGCCTTGGGCGGCACCACGGTGCCGGTGGCCATCACCGGCGTGGGATAGCTCACCGGCAGGCTCAGCAGCGCCCCCAGCTCCGGCGGCAGCGCCGCGGTCACGTCCGGCAGCTCTATCCGCTCCAGAGCCGCCGGCAGCCGGTTCAGGGCCGCCGCCATGGACGAGAACCACGCCCCCAGCTGCCCCATGGCCGCCGCCACGGCCCGGTATACGCCAGCCGCCACGGAGGCGACGATCTGGCCGTTGTTCATCACGGCGGTGTGCCCGCCGATGCGGCCGATGAGCTCCGGCATCCCGTTCTCGTTGGCGATGAACAGCCGTCCGCTCCGGGGACTGCCGCCCCCGGCGAAGCTCTGCACCGGCTTCCAGCCGCCGGCGGTGAATATGCCGCCGCCCTCCTTCAGCACGGCCTTCACGCTCAGGGAGTACCGCCCATCCACGGCGGTCTTGTCCACGGATGAGAATCTTGCCACGGTGTTGATGGTCCGCATGGCGTTGGTGAGGCCGCTGAAGTTGGCGCTGGTGTACTTCGACACCGTATCGATGTCCCGGGCCGCTTTGGGGAACCGGCTCCACGACGCCGAGGTATACACCGACCGGGTGTCGATGTCCCGATAGCTCTGCCGCAGGTGCGCGCCGCTGGCGGAGTAATACAGGGCCCTGGCAGTGATATCACGGAAGCTCTGCTTCAGGGGCGCGCCGCTGGCCGAGCAGTACATGGCCCGGGCGGTGATGTCCCGGAAGCTCTGCTTCAGACCGGCGCCGGTGGCAGAGGTATACATCGCCTGGGTCTCGATGAGCTTGTCCGCGGGCATGAGCCGGGACTGGTCCGCCCCGTTGAACACGCCCTGGACGCCGATCTCCTTCTGCTCCGGCGGGATGTTGTCCACGAGGCCGGTGACCTTCACCGGCACCTCCACGCCGGGCTCCTCCTCCCCGCCGAACAGGCCGTCCCACAGACCGCCCGCCTTGCCGAGGGCGGCCCGGATGGCGCCCAGGATATGCTCCTTCACCCAGCCGCCCAGGTCCAGGAACCGCCCCGCGATGCCCTTCAGCAGGAGCTCGCCGATGCTGCCGCCTGCCTCCAGCAGCGCACCGCCTTCGGCGCCCTCCATGCCCAGGGCCTCCAGGATGCCGCTCATAAGGGGCTGGAGGACGTTCTCCCCCACCCAGCCCTTGACGCCGCTGAAGCCGCTGGCGATGGCCCTGAGCAGATTCGACGCCGTCTCGGTCCAGTTGGCGCCCCGGATGTCCTCATCCCACCAGGTCTTGATATCCCCGGCGATACTGCCGAAGAACCCGCCCAAAAACTGGGCCGCGGAGCGGATGGCCGTCCCCAGGGACGTAAAGAGCGACTTGGCCAGGGACGCATAGTCCACGCCGGTGATGGCGTCCTTGATCTTCTGCCACAGGGCGGACCCCAGCGCGCTCCAGTCGTGCTCATCCAGCCAGGCCGCCGTCTCGTTGAAGATACCGGTGAAGAAGTCGCCCAGCTTGCCCGTGACCATACCCCAGTCCAGGCTTTTGAAAAAGCCTATGAGTGAGTCCGTCACGGCGGTGTGGAACCTCGCGAAAACGCCGCCCACGTTGGAGAAGTCGATGCTCTCCAGCGCGCCGTTGAGCATCTCCGCCAGCTTCCCGGCCACGTTTTCAAAGCTGAAGTTGGATAGGAAGCCGTACAGCGCGTCGATGCCCGCGCCCAGCTTTTCGCCCAGCCTGCGGCCCCACTCGTGGGCGTCCCACCGCTCGATGACGGCATTGAGCTTGTTCGCCAGCAGTTCGCCCACGCCGTACCAGTCCCCGGCCTCGATGGCGGCCCGGAACTCCCCGGCCCAGTCCAGCACCGTGCCGGGTATCTCCACGTCCTCGAACTCGATGCCGCTGCCGGACCCGCCGCCTGAGCCGCCGCCTCCGCCGCCCCGGCCCCCGGACCCGCTGTCCCACAGGTGCAGCTGGTCCAGGGTGGAGAGGTTATTGATGAGCTTACCCGACGCGGCGGTGGTCTTCATGATGCTCTTCGTGGCGGCGTTCTGGCCCGACACCACCCGCTTGTAGGTGGTCCGGCCCGCCAGTACCGCAAAGAACATGCTGACATAATTGGCCGCCGTGGCCAGCGCGTCGCACAGGTCCGCGATCAGCGGCGCCACCACGGTGGCGATGGGCGCGAAGGCCGAGGCCAGGCTGCTCTCCAGCCCGGCCAGGGACGCGCGCATGTCACCCACGGCGGCGGAGGCGTCCCGGTCCGCCCGGATGAGGGCATAGGTCATCTTCCGCAGCTGGCCCAGCTTCACCTGGGTCCGCTCCGCCGCCGCTTTGCAGTCCTCCAGCGAGGCGGTCAGGTCCTTCACGTCCGCCGCCCCGCCCGTATCTATTTTCAGGCGGAACACCGCCGTCTGGTCTCTCTTCACACGAATAGCCTCCTCAGTTCCTCCCGCCGGGCCCGCTCCGCCTCGGTCTCCCGGGGCCGCAGCGTCATCAGGTGCTTGTTGTCCCGGATGAACTCCTGCTCGTCCTTCTCCAGCTTCTTCCCGTCCGCTCGCTTCCGCCGCAGCCGCAGCACCGTGGAGAACAGACACTCCCCTATCTCCATGTACGCCCCTACGAACGTCCACCAATGGAGATAGGGCAGGGCCCGTATCTCCTGCCCCAGCACCCGGTTCACCGCCGGGATCAGCAGCGGGCCGTCCTGCTCCCAGTCCATGGTCCGGGGCCGCTGCCGCCCGCTGCCGGCCGGCACGCCCCCGTCGATGAACGCCATCAGCCCGTCCATCGCCTCCTCATACCGCTCCGGCGGGATGCGCTCCCACCCCGGTATCATCACCCGCAGGCAGATGGCCGCCCGCTCGTCCGGC
>CANQIH010000052.1 GCA_947624035.1 uncultured Oscillospiraceae bacterium
CTTCACCGTCACCGACGTGCAGAAGAACAAGGGCGGCAAGTACATGCACTACGGCAAGGTCACCGGGGGCGTGCTGAAGCTGGGCGATACCGTCACCGCGTCCATCTATGTGGACCGCCGGAAGGCCGTCATGCGGGCCCACTCCGCCACCCACCTGCTGGACAAGGCACTGCGCACCGTCCTGGGCGACCACGTCCATCAGGCCGGTTCCCTGGTGGAGCCCGATAGGCTGCGGTTCGACTTCACCCACTTCTCCGCCATGACGCCGGAGGAGATCAGCCAGGTGGAGGCCATGGTCAACGAGGCCGTGCTGGAGGGGTACGACATCGTCACCGACGTGCTGCCCATCGAGGAGGCCAAAAAGCGGGGCGCCATCGCCCTGTTCAGCGAGAAGTACGGCGACACCGTTCGCGTGGTGGACATGGGCCACGGCTACTCCGTGGAGTTCTGCGGCGGCACCCACCTGGACAACACCGCCAAGGTGGGCGTGTTCCACATCGGGAGCGAGTTCTCCGTGGCCAGCGGCGTGCGGCGCATCGAGGCCGTCACCGGCAAGGAGTCCCTGGCCCTGATGAACGCCGTCCAGACCCGGCTCAATCAGGCGGCGGCGGCCCTGAAGGTCCGGCCCAGCGAGCTGGAGAGCAAGGCCGGGGCCATCATGGGCGAGCTGAAGCAGCTGCACCAGACCGTGGAGAAGCTGAAGGCCCGGGAGACCGCCGGCGAGACCGACCGGCTGCTGTTCTCCACCCGGGAGGTGGGGGCCCTGCGGGTGCTCACCGCCACCGTGCCCGGCGCCGGGGCTGACCGGCTGCGCCAGATGGGCGACATCCTCCGGGACAAGGCCGCCAACATCGTGGCCGTGCTGGCCGCGGACAACGGCGGGAAGGTCACCTTCCTGGCCGTGTGCGGCCCCGAGGCCGTGAAGGCCGGCGTGAAGGCCGGTGAGCTGGTCCGGGAGGTCTCCGCCATCACCGGCGGCAAGGGCGGCGGCAAGCCGGAGTCCGCCATGGGCGGCGGCGCCGATGTGCTCAAGACCGACAACGCCCTGGCCATCGTGGACGATTTTGTGGCGAAAAAGCTGGGACTTTAAGAAAGGAGCATAGCCATGCAGATACGCTTTGAGGACATCCCCGAGGCCGTGGTGCCCCACGCCAGAGGGGGCGAGAAGGAGCTCCGCAGGCGCACCTTCGAGACGGCGGACAACACCGTCATGCTGGGCCGCCTGATCCCCGGCGCCAGCCTGGGCGTGCATACCCACACGGACGACTCCGAGACGCTGTACGTGCTGTCCGGCACGGGCCGGATGGTCTATGACGGCGAGGCCGAGACCCTGACCGCCGGGCAGGCCCACCACTGCCCCAAGGGCCACAGCCATGGCCTGGAGAATGTGGGGGACGAGGATCTGGTGTTCTTTGCCGTGCTGCCCAAGCAGTGAGGAGGATATAGAAAATGTCTGACTGCCTTTTCTGCAAGATCGTGGCGGGGGATATCCCCTCCGCGAAGGTCTATGAGGATGAGCTGTGCTACGCCTTCCGGGACATCAACCCCCAGGCGCCCGCCCACATCCTGGTGGTGCCGAGAGAGCACATCCCGTCCTGTGACGGCGTGACGGCGGCGAACGCCGCATTGGTGGCGCACATCTTCACCGTCATCCCCCAGATCGCCGGGGCCGAGGGGCTCACCGGCGGCTACCGGGTGGTGTCCAACGTGGGGGGCGACGCGGGCCAGACCGTGCCGCACCTGCACTTCCACATCCTGGGCGGCAAGAGGCTCACCGATCAGATGGGCTGACGCCTGATGCGGAAGCTGGCCTGGGCGGCGCTGGGCTTTGCCGCGGCGGCGGCCCTGGCCGAGTACATTTTGCCAACAGAGGGGCTGCCGTATATCGCGGCAGCCCTTGGCGTTTTGTCCGCCGGGCTCCTTTTCTGGCGTAAGCCAGCCGGGCGGCGGGCCGTGATATGCGGCTTTGCCGCCGCGCTGGGTCTGCTGGCCTGGTGGGCCCATTATACCGTCCACATCGCGCCGGCGGAGGCGCTGGCGGGCCAGGACGTCACCGTCACCGCCCGGCTGACGGACTATCCCGAGCGGTACGACGCCTACGAGCGGGCGGAGGTCCGCATCCTGGAGGGCGCGCCGAAGGAGCGGGCCCTGCTGTACCTCTATCCTGACGGGGAGGGGGAGACCCTGCCGGACCTGCGGCCCGGGGACGTCGTGGAGACGGAGATACGCATCACCTCCGCCGTGACGCGCCGGGGGGAGCGCAGCCGGACCTACACCGCCCAGGGCCAGGACCTGCTGGGGTACATCCGCGGCGAGGTGACGGTGACGGGCCGGGACGCTTACGCCTGGCGGTACTGGCCCCAGGAGCTGTGCCACGCGGTCAAGGAGATGTGCGGCCGCATATTCCCGGCGGACGCCGCCCCCTTCGTCAAGGCCCTTCTCACCGGCGACAGCGCTGACCTGGAGGCGGATGTGGAGAACTACACCGCCATGCGCACCGCGGGCGTGCTGCACATCGTGGCCATCAGCGGCATGCACCTGGGCATTTTGGTGGCCATGCTGGAGATACTGCTGGGCAAGAGCCGCCGGACGGGGCTTCTGTGTGTGCCGGTGATCCTGTTTTTCATGCTTATGACCGGCTGTAAGCCCTCCATGGTCCGGGCCTCGGTGATGATGCTGATGCTCATCGCCGCGCCGCTGGTGGGTCGGGAGCGTGACGGCATCACCAGCCTCGCGGCGGCGCTGCTCCTGCTTTTGATCGCAAACCCCATGGCCATCGGTGGGGTGGGGCTCCAGCTGAGCTTCACCTGTATGCTGGGGCTGGTATATCTGCTGCCCCGGCTCATGGGCTGGGCCAGCGACCATCTGCCCATGGAGCGGGATATCGTGCGGTTCGTCGTGGGAACGGCGGCGTCCTCCCTCAGCGCCACGGCGTTCTCCCTGCCCCTGTCCGCGCTGTACTTCGGCGCCGCGCCGCTGCTGGGGCCTCTGGCCAACGTGCTGACCATCCTCCCGGTGGAGGTGTGCTTCGGCGCGGGGTATGTGCTGTGTGCATTGGGGGCCGTGTGGCCCGCCGCGGCCATGGCAGGCGGGCGGCTGCTGGCCTGGCCGGTCCGGTTCTGTGAGCTTGTCTACCGGCTCATCGCCCGGGTGCCCGCCGCCAGCATCGGTATCAGCAACATCTGGGCGGCGCTGTGGCTCGCGTTGACCTACGCCCTGTTCATCCTGTGGTGGTTCCGGCTCAGGCGGAGGCGGGTGAGCATCACAGTGCCGGTGAGCCTTTCGGTCATGGGGCTCTGCGCCGTGCTGCTGGCGGCCCGGTTCGCCATCCGGCCGGGCCAGGGGCGCGTCACAGCCCTGGACGTGGACCAGGGCCTCTGCGTGGTGCTGGCGGACCACGACGGCGCGGTGATGGTGGACTGCGGCAGCACGGGCCTTCTGGACGCCGGCGGTGAGGCCGCCAGCTATCTCTTCTCCATCGGCAAGACCCGGCTGGACCTGCTGGTACTGACCCATCTGCACGCGGACCACGCAAACGGGGCGGAGGAGCTCATCTACCGCATGCCGGTGGGGCGCATCATCCTGCCCGCCGGAGACAGCGACGAGGAGGGCTGCCTGGATGGCATCCTGACCGCCGCCCAAAAGCGGGGGACGGAGGTGGTCCAGCTGGCGGAGGAGAGCGTGGTACAGGTGGGGGACATGGCCCTGGCCCTGTATCTGCCCAACGCGGCGAAGGACATGAACGAGCGGGGCATCGTGGTCCGGGCGGAGATGCTGGGCAAGCGGGCCTACGTCATGGGCGACGCCGGGGACGACGCGGAGCTGGCCCTGCTGGCGGCGGGGTCCGTGACGGACATGGACGTGCTCATCGCCGGGCACCACGGCTCCCGCACCGCCTCGGGGGTGCTCTTTCTGGAGCAGGCCCGGCCGGAGACGGCGGTGGTGTCCGTGGGCTACAACATATACGGCCAGCCGTCGGCGGAGACCATGGAGCGGCTGGCGCGGTACTGCGATACGGTCCTGCGCACCGACGAGGCGGGGGACGTGACCATTCGGTTTTCAGAGGAGGCCGGGCGCGATGGCGAAAAGGAATAAGCCGCCCATGGACTACGGCGCGGAGGTCAAGCGCCTCCGGGCGGAGGGGCCCCAGCGGGTCTACATCCTCCGGGGGGACGAGGACTATCTGCGGGAGAGCTATCTCGCGGAGCTGCGGGCCCTGTGCGTGCCGGAGGGCACCGAGGCGTTCAATTACCACAGGCTCCAGGGTCCCGGCCTGGACGTGGGCCGCCTCCGGGAGAGCGCGGAGGCCATGCCCTTCATGGGAGAGCGGACCTTCACCGAGGTGCGGGACTTTGACCCGTCCAAGACCTCCGGCTACGACCCGGAGGGGCTGAAGAGCCTTCTGAAGGACGTGCCGGAGTGGGCCACCGTGGCCTTCGTCTACTCCCAGGGCATGAACCCGGACGGCAAGTTCGGCGCGGTGCAGACCATGCGGAAGGTGGGCCTGGACCTGGAGTTCACGAGCCCTGGGGAGAGCGCCCTGGTCAAGTGGATCGCCGGCCGGGCAAAGCGTCTTGACAAGACCGTGGACCCGGCCACGGCCCAATACCTCATGGCCACATGCGGCAAGGGCATGAACACCCTGTCGCAGGAGCTGGCGAAGCTGGCCCACTACGCCAAGGGGACGGCCATCACCCGGGCCGACATCGACGCTGTGGTCACCCGGGCACCGGACGCCACCATCCGCCGGATGCTGATCGCCCTGGGCGAGGGGAAGTATGACGACGCGGCGGAGCTGATGGCGGACCTGCTGGCCGACAAAAACGAGCCGCCCCAGAAGCAGATCGCCTCTGTGAGCGGCCAGTTCCGGCAGATGTATGTGACCAAGGTGGCCATGGAGTCCGGCAGGGGCGACAGCTACATCACCGCCTGCATCCCGGAGCTGACGGGCTGGTACGGGGATATCGCCCGGCTCAAGCGCACGGTGAGCCGCTACTCCCTGGACCGGCTGGCCCGGGCGGTGAGCCTGTGCGCGGCCTGCGACTACGCCATGAAGGACACCGGCGGGGACGCGGAGACCCTTATGAAGGAGCTCATCCTCCGCCTGGCCATGGATAAGGTATGATCAAGCTCAGAGAGGCCGTGGTGGTGGAGGGGCGGTACGACAAGGCCGCCCTGGCGAACGTGGTGGACGCCGTGATCGTGGACACGGCGGGCTTTGGCATCTTCTCCGACAGGGAAAAGCTGGCCCTGCTGCGCCGTCTGGCCGCGGCGAGGGGCCTCGTGGTGCTGACGGACAGCGACGGCGGGGGCTTTCTCATCCGCAGCTTTCTCAAAAGCGCCATCGATCCGGCGCTGGTGAAGCACGCCTACATCCCCGATGTGTATGGCAAGGAGCGGCGCAAAAAAGCCCCCTCCAGGGAGGGGAAGCTGGGCGTGGAGGGCATGAGCCCGGAGGTGCTGCTGGAGGCATTGCGCCGGGCCGGGGTCACCCCGGCGGGGGAGGAGGAAGGTACCCGTGAGACGCCCATCACCAAGGCGGAGCTCTATGCCATGGGCCTCTCCGGCCGCCCGGACAGCGCCGCCCGGCGGGCCGCGCTGAAAAAGGCATTGGACCTGCCCGAGCACCTCACCGCCAACGCCCTGCTGGATGTGCTGAACGTGCTGGTGACCCGGGAGGAGCTTGCCGGGATCACCGGCTCCCTTCCAGAGCGATGATGCCCACGCCGGCCATGAGCAGCATCCCGGCGGGGGCACGGCCCAGGCTCTCTGCCACCCTGTAGGCGCTGAAGCTGCCGATGCCGGGCTCCCCGGCGGTGAGGCAGACCACGAACCCGGCGAAGGCCACGGCGCAGCACAGCATCAGCACTGTGCGCACCGCCCAGAGCCCCGCCGGGGATATCTTTTTCAAGCTATGTAAAAACCGCTTCATAGGGCTATGATAGCGGGAAGACGGACCCTCCGCAAGGCAAAAATGTTGGCGGAAATGGGGATAGATGCTGGTAACCGGCTGAAAACAGCCGGTTACCATAATTTTTTGTGCATTTTAGGAAATTGTAGTAGCATTATCTTGTAAGTTATGCTATTATTAACATAATACTTCTATACAGGAGGCCACCCCCATGAAATGTCCCTATTGCGGCTATGCCGAGAGCAAGGTCATCGACTCCCGCCCGGCTGACGAGGGCAGCACCATCCGCCGCCGCCGCGAGTGCCTGATGTGCGCCAAGCGGTTCACCACCTATGAAAAGGTGGAGCGCATGCCCCTGGTCGTAGTGAAGCGGGACGGCAGCCGCCAGACCTTCGACAAGGTGAAGCTCATCAACTCCATGGTCCGGGCCTGCGAGAAGCGGACGGTGCCTCTGGACAAGATCGAGTCCATCGCCGACGGCATCGAGGGCGAGCTGCAGAGTGCCCTGGAGCGGGAGATCACCACCGCCGAGATCGGCGACATGGTCATGGAGCAGCTGAAAAACGTGGACGAGGTGTCCTACGTCCGGTTCGCCAGCGTGTACCGCCAGTTCAAGGACATCAACACCTTCATGGAGGAGCTGACAAAGCTCCTGGGCGACAAGACCAAGGACGCCTAACGGCCCTCCTTCGGCGAGAGGAACACCCCGCCGGCCATGTCCACCGTCATCATATACACATCCCTGGGGGAGGAGAGCTTATTGGCCCGGAGCTGCTTTTCCAGCCACTTCTCGTCCTTCCCCAGGATACGCAGGTTCTCCCCCATGACGCGGCCCTGGTTGATGACGATGAGGGGATAGCCGGCGTCCTGGGTCTGGATGTTCAGCTGCCCGGCGGTGACCGGCCGGTTCTCCGGCGTGAGGATCACGTTCAGCTTCCCGTCGGTCTCCAGGATGGCGTACTCCACCTCGCCCAGGTCCAGCACCCCCTGATTGCGCAATGCCTCGGTGAGCTCGTCCGGGGTGAAGCGGTTGCGGCGCATCTGGGTCTGGTCCACCCGCCCGTGGACCATGAGCATGGATGGCTTTCCCGAGAGAAAGCCCCGGAACCGCACGCTTCTGGTCATGCACAGGGAGAATATGAGCTCCAGCGCGAACAGCACCGCCACCGGCAGAAGGCCGTACCACAGGGGCTTTTCCGGCGACGCCACCGGCGAGGCGGCCACCTCGGATATGAGGATGGTCACGATGAGTTCCGCCGGTTCCAGCTCCCCCAGCTGGCGCTTGCCCAAAAGGCGCATAAACAGGATCAAAACGGCATATATGACCACGCAGTTGAATACGATAACATGAAACATGGCATTAGTATGCCGCATCCCGCCCATTCTATGATGGGCTTTCTTTGTGAGGAAAAGGATATGGGCAAATACTTTGGCACAGACGGCTTCCGCGGGGAGGCCAACAAAAACCTGGACCCGGTACACGCCTTCAAGATAGGCCGGTACCTGGGCTGGCACTTTGGCCAGGACCACAGGGCCAGGATCGTCATCGGCAAGGACACCCGCCGCAGCAGCTATATGTATGAGAACGCCCTGGCCGCGGGCCTGGTGTCCTCCGGCGCGGACGCCTACCTGCTGCACGTGACCACCACCCCCGGCGTGGCCTACATCACCCGCACCGAGGGCTTCGACTGCGGCGTCATGATCTCCGCCAGCCACAACCCCTATTACGACAACGGCATCAAGCTCATAAACCACGAGGGGGAGAAGATGGACGACGAGCTCCAGGACGCCATCGAGCGGTACATCGACGGCCTGGTGCCGGAGCTGCCCTACGCCCTGCGGGAGTATATCGGCCAGACCGTGGACTTCTACTCCGGCCGCAGCCGGTACATCGGGCGGCTGGTCACCTTGGCGGAGGGCTTCTCCTTCGAGAACCGGGTGGTGGCCCTGGACTGCGCCAACGGCAGCACCTGGATGATCGCCCGGTCCGTGTTCACCGCATTGGGCGCCAAGGTGATCGTCGTCGGCGACCGGCCCGACGGGACCAACATCAATGACCACTGCGGCTCCACCCACATCGAACGGCTCCAGGAGCTGGTGCGGTCCAATCAGGTGGACTGCGGCTTCGCCTTCGACGGCGACGGCGATAGGTGCATGGCCGTGGACGAGCGGGGCGAGGTGGTCAACGGCGACAAGATCATGTACATCTGCGCCAAGTTCATGCGGGATAACGGCCTTCTGCCGGATAACACCGTGGTCACCACCGTCATGAGCAACATGGGCCTCTACAAGGCCCTGGACGCCGCCGGTATCCGCTACGAGCAGACCGCCGTGGGGGACCGGTATGTCTACGAGAACATGAAGGCGAACGACCACCTCATCGGCGGGGAGCAGTCCGGCCACATCATCTTCCGCCGGTCAGCCCGGTCCGGGGACGGCATCATCACCGCCATCATGGTCATGGAGGTGCTTATCAAGACCAATCTGCCCCTGTCCGTGCTGGCCGCACCGGTGCCCACCTATCCCCAGGTGCTGAAAAATGTGGTGGTGACCGACAAGGCCGCCGCCCTGGCCGACGAGGCCGTCCAGGCGGAGACCGCCGCGGCGGAGAAGGAGCTGGCCGGGGACGGCCGGGTGCTGCTGCGGGCCAGCGGTACGGAGCCGGTGCTGCGGGTCATGTCCGAGGCCACCACCCGTGAGAAGTGCGAGGGGGCCGTGGACCGCATCATCGCCGCCATGGAAAGGCAGGGCTATCTCGTGGAGGTGCGCAAATGATGAAGACAGCTGAACTCTATGACCTTTCCCACACCGCCGCCGCGGCGCTGCTGGAGAAAACGGAATATCCCTGGGAGGCGCTGGCCGGTATCGGGGATTTCATCCGTGCCCTGGGGCCCACGCTGCCGGAGGCGGAGTACGACCACCCGGCGGAGGACGTGTGGATCGCCAAAGACGCGAAGATATATCCCAACAACTACATCGCCGGGCCCTGCGTCATCGGCCGCGGCACCGAGGTCCGGCCCGGGGCCTTCATCCGGGGCAATGCCCTGGTGGGGGAGGGCTGCGTGGTGGGCAACTCCACGGAGCTGAAAAATGTCATCCTCTTCGACGGCGTACAGGTGCCCCACTACAACTATGTGGGCGACTCCATCCTGGGCTGGAAGGCCCACATGGGCGCCGGGAGCATCACCTCCAACGTCAAGAGCGACAAGGGCCTGGTGGTCATCCATGGGGCCGGGGAGGAGGTCCCCACCGGCCGGAAGAAGGTGGGCGCCATGGTGGGCGACCGGGCGGAGATCGGCTGCAACAGCGTGCTGAACCCGGGCACGGTCATCGGCCGGGATTCCAACGTCTACCCCCTGTCCTCCGTCCGGGGCGTGGTCCCGGCGAACAGCATTTTCAAATCCCAGAACAACATCGTGCCCAAGAGCTTGGCATGAACTTCACGCGCCCCGCCTGGGGCCGGGCGGGGCGCGTGTTCTTTGCGGGAGGGGAGCGGTATGGAAAAAAGACAGGAGCGGGCCTCGGGCATCGAGCTGCTGCGTATTGCGTGCATGCTGATGATCATCGCCCACCACTATTTTGTCCACGGGGGCTTTTCCACCGCGTCCATTGCGGTCAACCGCGGCCAGGGGATGTTCGTGCAGATGCTTCAGATGTTCGGCCGGCCGGCATGCCTGATCTTCGCGCTGACCAGCGGATACTTTCTCGTGGGGCGGAGCCGGGAGCGCCATGGACGGCGGATCGTGCCGCTGCTGGCGGAGCAGTGGTTCTATTCCGTTGCGATCCTGGTAGTGGTCCTGGCATTCCGTCTGCGGAGCGTGTCGCCGCTGGAGGCAGTCTGTTCTCTGGTCCCGGCCCTGTTCGGGCATTGGTACATCGTGGGCTATCTGATGCTCTATATCCTGATCCCCTTTTTGGACCCCTGGCTCCGGTCCATGGAGAAGCGGACCAACAGGCGGCTTTTGCTGGCGCTGTTCCTCCTCTGGTCGGTCATCCCGACGTTCACCCTATACGATTGGCACTTTGACGAGCGGGATCTGTTCCCGGTCATGTACCTGATAGGCGGCTATATCCGGCTCCACGGCGAGGGGAAATACCCCAACGGCCGCAATCTGGCGGTATCCCTGGGCTCAGCGGGGCTGATGCTCCTGTCGGTGGCGCTCATCAATACCTGGGGCTATCGGGTGCGGAACGCGGACATCGTCGGCTGGGCCACGTATTTCGGCGACTATAACTCCACCCCAGGGGTGGTGTTCGCCGTGTCCACTTTTCTGTTTTTCTCCCGCCTTGGGTTCACCAGCCGGACGGTGAATGGACTGGCCGGGTCCATGGTCGGGATATACCTGCTCCACGACGACGACCTGATCCGGGAGCTGCTATGGAAGGGCCTGTCCCCCAACGCGGCCCATATTAGTTCTGTTTGGGTCCATGAGCCGGTCAAGGTCCTGGCGGTGTTCGCCGTGTGTCTGGCCATCGACCTTTTGCGGCGGGCGACGGTGGAGCGGGTGTTTTTGAAGGGATTCAAAAGGCTCTGCGCCGCCTGGGACCGGAAGCACACGCCGGCGGGACAGAGACGATAACATGAACCGGGGACGGGAGGAACTATGAACATCATTTCCAAGCTGACGGCCAGGGCCGCGGCCTATGTCCGCAGGACCGAGCAGGCAAAGAAAAACCGGCAGAGCCGGGCCCGGGCGGGGTTCCAGGCCATCAGCCAGCGGGAGGCCTGGCTCATGGAGGACCGGCTGACGGTCCGGGAGAAGCAGCACTACTGCGAGAGGAAGGCCTACGCCTATCTGCGGTATTTCCCCGACCTGGACCACCCCAAGACCTACAGCGAAAAGATCATTTGGCTGGCCATCCATTACAAAAACCCCCGCATCGCCCAGCTCACGGACAAGTGCGAGATGAAAAGGCATATCGCAGAGATGGTTGGACAGGAGCACGTGGTGCCGCTGATAGGCGTCTACGAGAACGTCAACGACATAGATTGGGACGCCCTGCCCAAGAGCTTCGCCGCCAAGTCCACAGCCGGCTGGGCCAACCGGCAGGTCATCCTGGTGCCCGACAGGGACGCCGTGGACCGGGACCGGCTGAAGGCCCGGATGACCGAGTGGCTGTACCCCTGGAACACCCTCTATTACTTCAACACCTGCATCACCGACGAGCGGATCGTGCCCCGTATCGTCATAGAGAAGCTCATCGGTGACGGAAAGCCCGCCCCGGATTTTAAGCTCCACTGCTTCGACGGGGAGCCCAAGTTCATCCTGCTCATCCACAGCCGGGGCACCAAGGACCTGCAAAAGACCTTCGTGTGGCTGGAGGACTGGTCCGTGATGCCCATATCCCGCAATGGAGTGGGCACGGAGACCGCACCGGAGAAGCCGGACCGGCTGGACGAGATGATCGCTCTGGCCCGAAAGCTGTCCCAGGGCTTCCCCATGGTGCGGGTGGACTTCTATCTGGACGGAGAGCACCTGTACGTGGGGGAGATGACCTTCTCCCCGGGGATGTTTTTGAAGATCAACCCCACCTCGGAGGACCGGCGGATGGGGGAGCTCATACATCTGGAGAACATCAGCAGCGAGAATTTGGAATAACAAAAATGCCGCCGGAGCCCGGCGGCATTTCGTTCAGTTGCTGCCGCCGGCGTTGGCGGCGGTGTTCTGGATGGCCGTGCGGTAGTCCTCGGCCGCCTCGATGGTGTCGGGCGGGAAGAACTCCTCCACCGGGAACCGGATGCGGCTGAAGAGCGTGCAGGGGTCGTCCTGGTCGCCCGAGATGCAGTCCTTGTCGGGCAGGCAGTAGTCGTACACCGGCACCACCAGCTGGCTGTCCCGCTCCAGCCGGACGATGGAGAACTGGCCCAGAGTGGTCATGAGCATCCGGGTCCCGTCGGTGAGCACCAGGCTCTCTCCGAAGTGGGC
>CANQIH010000053.1 GCA_947624035.1 uncultured Oscillospiraceae bacterium
CTGCTGGAGGCGGACGTGAGCTACAAGGTCGTGAAGGACTTTGTGAAGAACGTCTCCGAGAAGGCCGCCGGCCAGGAGATATTGGAGAGCCTGAACCCGGCCCAGATGGTCATCAAGATCGTCAACGAGGAGCTGACCGCCCTCATGGGCGGCGAGGCCGCGAAGCTGAACTACTCCTCCAAGGTCCCCAGCGTGGTCATGGTGGTGGGCCTGCAGGGCGCGGGCAAGACCACCAACACCGCCAAGCTGGCCGCCTTCGTGAAAAAGCGCCAGAACAAGCGGCCGCTTTTGGCCGCCTGCGACATCTACCGCCCCGCCGCCATCAAGCAGCTGGAGACCGTGGGCGAACAGGTGGGCGTGCCCGTGTTCCAGATGGGCCAGACCGACCCGGTGGAGATCGCCAAGGCCGCCGTGGAGCACGCCCGGCGCCACGGCAACGACCTGGTGTTCCTGGACACCGCCGGCCGCCTCCACGTGGACGAGGCCCTGATGGAGGAGCTCAAGCGCATCAAGGCGGCCGTGGACCCGGCGGAGATCCTGCTCACCGTGGACGCCATGACCGGCCAGGACGCGGTGAACGCCGCCGCGGCCTTTGACGAGGCCCTGGGCATCACGGGCGTGATGCTGACGAAGCTGGACGGCGACGCCAGAGGCGGCGCGGCCCTGTCCGTCCGGGCCGTCACCGGCAAGCCCATCAAGTTCGCCGGCATGGGCGAGAAGCTGGACGCCATCGAGGTGTTCCACCCCGACCGGATGGCCAGCCGCATCTTGGGCATGGGCGACGTGCTGACCCTCATCGAGAAGGCGGAGCAGGCCGTGGACCAGAAGAAGGCCGCGGAGATGGCGGAAAAGCTCATGAAAAACCGCTTCTCTCTCCAGGACTACCTGGAGCAGCTGCGGTCCATGAAGGACATGGGCTCCATGGAGGACCTTCTGAGCATGGTGCCCGGCATGGACGCCAAGGCGCTGAAAGGGGCCAAGATCGACCCCAAGGCCATGGCCCGGACCGAGGCCATCATCCTGTCCATGACGGCACAGGAGCGGGACAACCCCGCCATATTGAACGCCAGCCGGAAAAAGCGCATCGCCGCCGGTTCCGGCACCAGCGTGGTGGAGATCAACCGGCTTTTGAAGGGCTTTGACGCCATGAACGCCATGGTCAAGCAGATGTCCGGCTCCCGGAAGGGCCGGAAGATGGCCAAGCGCATGGGCATGTTCGGCATGTGATCTTAAAATTCAGCTTTGAATTTGAAGGATAAAAAACAGACAACAATATTTTGGAGGAAAAAACAATGGTCAAGATCCGTCTGAAGAGACAGGGCGCCAAGAAGGCCCCCTATTACCGCGTCGTGGTGGCCGACAGCCGCTCCCCCCGGGACGGCCGCAACATCGAGGAGATCGGCACCTACGATCCCATGGCGAACCCCGCCGTCATCGACATCGACCTGGAGCGCGCCAAGTACTGGCTTGGCTGCGGCGCCCAGCCCACCGACACGGTCCGCGGCCTTCTGAAGCTGGCCGAGGCCAAGCAGGCCCCCGCCCCCGCTGCCGAGCCCGCGGAGTGACCGGGAGCGTCCCATGAAGGAACTGCTGACCTATATCATACAGAGCCTTGTGGACAATCCCGACAAGGTGACTGTGGACGAGCACACCTCCGGCGGGACCACCGTCTATGAGGTGCGTGTCGCCGACGGGGATATGGGCAAGGTCATCGGCCGCCAGGGCCGGATCGTTCGTCAGATCCGGGTGCTGATGAAGGCGGTGGCCCAGCGCCAGGGCAAAAAGATCTCCGTGGAAATACTGGATTGAAAAAGCAATATCTGGAAGCGGGGCAGATCGTGAACACCCACGGCGTCCGGGGTGAGGTGCGCATCCAGCCCTGGGCGGACGAGGCAGCGTTTCTGACCCGCTTTCGCCGCTTCTATATCGACGGCGCCGCCGTGGCCGTCCGGTCCTGCCGGGTCCACAAGGAGATGTGCATCGCCTCCCTGGCCGGTGTGGACGACGTGGACGCCGCCATGGCCCTGAAAAACAAGATCATCTTCATCGACCGGGACGACGCCCGCCTCCCCGCCGGGACCGTCTTTCTCCAGGACATCCTGGGGGCGAAGGTCGTGGACGAGGACGGCAGCGTCCTGGGCGTGCTGGACGAGATCATGCCCGCCCCCGCCGCCAGCGTGCTGGTGGTGAAGGGGGACCGGGAGATCCTCATCCCCGACGTGCCGGAATTCGTGCTGGACAAGGACGCCGACGCCGGTATCGTGAAGGTGCGCCTCATCGAGGGCATGTAAAACAGGACCGCCGCCGGAGCATCAAGCTCCGGCGGCGGTTTTTGCGTTGTACTTCTCACTACTTGGCAGTTTTCATATTCTTTTTATCTTTCTGTATTTTCCCATACCCAGGAACTCAATTACTCCTCTATCCCGGAGAAGTTGCAGCTGCTGACGTATTTTAGGACGAACGTTATTGTTTCCCTGATGTCTATCATATAAATAAGTTTCAAACTGGTACATACGTTTAATGAATGTATCATAAGCCCCGTCTGCAATTTTAGCTCCCAATTTTCCCTGTTTGCTTTTTAGCTCATATTGATTGCTACAGGATGGGCAGATAAAATCTGCTACTGGTCTGTTGTTCTGAAAATGCCGGAGATGTTCATTCCCGCATCTTGGGCAAAAGAGATGCTCTCCCACCCACGACTCCGTTAAAACGCGTGCTTTTTGTGAGCCGGAATGATACTCCGAAACAAGTTTGTCGTTAAGATTCAAATCCATACTCTGCCTCGCAAATCCTCATTTTACAGATTACGATATGCCGCGCTGTTCGTTTCCTTGGATGTTATCATGCCATGTCGTGAGGTTCCGGTGCCAGCCTAGGGAACGACTGGCATTTTCGGTACAATAACCTTTTGCGCCATTATACCCCTGGTGCCCTCTGACGCGCAAGGGCGCGCACTTCGTCTCCGGCACCTGTTGCCGAACGCGCGTTTTTGGGTTATACTGTCTGCGGAAATTTGATGTGAGATGGTATTTGCTATGCGGATCGACATCCTTACCCTGTTCCCCGAGGCGGTGCGGCCCATGATGGAGGCGTCCATCCTGGGCCGGGCGGCGAAGAAGGGGCTCATCGAGATAAACTGCGTCCAGATACGGGACTTCACCACCAACAAACAGCAGCAGGTGGACGACTACCCCTACGGCGGCGGGTGGGGCTGCGTCATGATGGCCCAGCCGCTGAAGGCCTGTCTGGACTATGTGACGGCCCAGGCCGGGCCGGACAGAAAGCGCCGGGTCATATACATGTCCCCCCAGGGGGCCCGGTTCGACCAGGGCCACGCCCGGCGGCTGGTGGGCGCGTACGACCACCTGGTGCTGGTCTGCGGCCACTACGAGGGCGTGGACGAGCGGTTCATCGAGAAGTGCTGCGACGAGGAGCTGAGCGTCGGCGACTTCGTGCTCACCGGCGGGGAGATACCGGCCATGGCCATCGCGGACAGCGTCTGCCGCATGGTGCCCGGGGTGCTGTCCGACCCGGAGTGCTACATGGGCGAGAGCCATTGGGACGGGCTTTTGGAGTACCCCCAGTACACCCGGCCCGACGTGTGGGAGGGCCTTGCGGTGCCGGAGGTGCTGCGCACCGGCAACCACCGGGACGTGGCGGTCTGGCGGCGGGAGCAGCAGCTCATCCGCACCAAGGAGCGGCGGCCGGACATGTTCGCGGCCTTCACGCCCCAGACAAAGGAGGATAAGCTCACCGTGGACCGGCTCATGGGCCGGGAGAAGCTGACCTACGACTGCCGCCCGTCCACAGAAGCGGACATCCCGGCGCTGCTCACCATCGCGGCGGAGGGCTCCGCCTACCTGCGGGAGCAGGGGGTGCCCCAGTGGCAGGACGGCTTTCCCAACGCCGAGGTCTTCGCCCGGGACATCCGGGAGGGGACATGCTGGCTGTTCACCCACGGCGGCGAGCCCGCCGGGTGCGCGAGCCTCTTCTTTGCCCCCGAGCCCGGCTATGACGCCATCCACGGGGCGTGGCAGACCGATGGAGCGGCCTGCGCCGTCATCCACCGGACCGCCGTCCGGGCGGCCTACCGGGGCCGTGGCCTGGCGGACGAGATGTTCCAGCTGTGCGAGGACCTGGCCCTGGGCCGGGGGTGCGGCAGCGTGCGCATCGACACCCATGAGCGCAACCGGCCCATGCGGGCCGTGCTGGAGCGGCGGGGGTACGCCTACTGCGGCGTCATCGAGCTTAAGGACACGCCGGAAAAGGACCCCTGGCGGGTCTGCTACGAAAAGGTATTCTAAAAGACAGCAAACCGCCCGCGGCTCTCGCCGCGGGCGGTTTCACTCAGACCGGCGTCAGCCGGCCTCGATATCCGGGTATACCTCCGTCTCCGGGGCGGGAGGCAGGGGCGCCATGGGGGCGATAGACTCCTCCGCGGAGGCGGCGGGATCGGTGGGCGCCGGCGTCTCCGGCACGGCGGGCTCTACGGGAGCGGCGGGCTCTGTGAGAACGGCGTCCTCACCGGGGGCCTCCGGCGCGGAGGGGCTGTCTGTGATCTCCGGGACGGGCACGGGCTCACCGCAGGGCTCATCGCTGGTCCCGCCGCCGGGGGCGGGTTCGCCGCAGGGGTCGCCGCTGGGGTCCGCGGAGGCGTTGTTCCCGGGGATGGTCTCGGTCTTCCGGCCCAGGACCTGGCCGGTGGCGCCGTCGATCGTATATTCATACTCGCAGCCATCGGCGGCGAATATGACCGCGTACGCCAGCCGTCCGCCGTCAGTTTTCCTCTCCACCGTCACCTGGGTGACAGCGTCCTCCGCCACACCGGCGTGGGCCAGGGCGGCGGCCTTGGCGGCGTCCATGCCGATGTCGGCCACAGGCGCGGGAGTGGCGACGGCCACGGTGCCGCCGGCGGGGATCTGCTGGGGCGCGGCGGTCGGGGCGGGCTCATCGGAGGCGTCCGCCTCCGGGCCGGGCGTGGGCTCCGGCGCCGCCGTGGGGGCAGGTGTGGCCGGGATGATACTGTCCGGGCCGCTGAGGACGTCGCCGGTGTAGGCGTCCACGGCGAACACGTATTCCTGCCCGCCGGTGACGAGCTTCACCGTATAGGAGGGGGCGGCGTCGCCCAGCTGGGGGTCCACCACCGTACCGGCGCAGACGGAGGCGTCCAGGCCCACGCTGGCCAGGGCGGCGCGCAGGGCGGCGTCCTTGCCGATGGGCATGGCGGGCGCGCCGGTCTCCCGCATGTCCCGGAGCTCCTCTACGGACAGGGGCGCCAGGTCCTCAAAGCTCAGATCGTCGTTCATGGCGGCCACCTGGTCCACCAGGTAGGCCTTGCCGCTGGATATGTTGTTCTGCTGGGCCTGGGCGTTCAGCCCGGCGTCCACAGTGATCGTCTGGGTCAGGACGGCCGCCTGGCTGGCGGCGTCGTGCAGGGTCCCGCCCACGGTGGCGGTCAGCTCCTGCTGGATGCGCTCGCCACGGGCGGTGTTGTTGTCCTCCACGGAGATGAGGATGGCGGAGGACATGCCATCCAGATAGCCGCTGCGCATCAGGGCGTCCACCACGGCGTTCACCGCCGTGTCCAGCCTGGCGCCCACCAATGCCTGGCCGCCGTTCATGTCGAAGAGGACGGCAGCGGCGTCGGCGTTGAGACCGGTGCAGGACAGGACCCGCTCGTTGCGGTTCACCTTCATCTCGATGCTGGGGTTCACGTCCAGGCTGATGACGGAGGCCACGGCCGTGATCTGCCGGTAGGCCAGGCCTCCGGCGCCGCACAGCAGTACCAGGGCCAGACACGCGGCGGCGAGGCAGGCGGCCCGGCGGCGATGCCTGACCGGGACGGCCTTCCGACGGACCGCGGGCGCCGGCTGGGGCCCGCACCCGGCGAGGACGCCGGCGACGTCGTCGGGGGCGGCGTGGTCCAAAGCGGTATGCAGGCGCAGCATCAGCTCCCGGTCTGTCATTCGGCGTCATCTCCTTCCATCTGAGCTCTCATCTTTTTCAGCGCGCGGTGGTATTTGGACAGGACAGTGGCGATGGGAAGCTCCAGCAAGGCGGCGATCTCCCGGTGCTTCAGTCCGCTGGCCGCGTGCAGCAGCACGATCTGCCGCTCGTCGAGCCCCAGACCGGACAGCGCCCTTTGCAGGACCTGCCGGTCCTCGACGGTGACGGCCTCCGCCTCGGCGGGGATGGCGTCCCACTCCGCGTCGGTGAGTTCCGTCCTGCGGTCATGCTCGCGCAGCTTCATGCGGGCCAGGTTCCTTGCGACGGTGAGGAGCCATGCCATAGGTGAGCCCGTGGGTCTGTACTGCCCGGCGGCCGTCCATACCCGAATGTAGGTGTCCTGCGTCACGTCCCCGGCGTCCTCCGCGTTTTGGAGAACGCTCAGGGCCATAGCATACACCGCACCCCGGGTAACGCCGTACAGTTCAGCCAGGGCATCCCGGTCGCCGGAGGCGATCCGGGCCAGCAGAGCTTCCAGAGCCGTCCGGTCGATCTGCCGGCTTGCTGGTGACACGTCCATCGCTTCACTGTCTCCTGTCGTACTAATAATGCGTGGGAAGGAGTTTTTATTGCGCCGCGGGAAAAATTTTTCCGCGCGGTTTGCGCATTTACTGTACTGATATTATACTGACTTTTTCCCAAAATGCAACCGGCGGCCTCCTTTTCGGAGACCGCCGGCCCTTATTTTTCCAAAGCTGATTCAGTCGTCATCGTCGTCATCATCGTCATGGTCATCCCAGTCGTCATGGTCGTCCCAATCGTCATCGTCATCGTCGTCCCGATAGCCGCCGGCAGGCGCCTGGGGCGCGGCCGGAGCGGCGGGCGCGGGGGTCGCGGCAGGCGCCTGAGGGGCGGGGGCCTGCGTGACAGCGGGCGCCTGGGGCGCGGTGGGAGTCTGGGGCTTAGCGGTCACCTGGGGTTTTGCGGTCGCCTGGGGCTTAGCCGGTCCGGGGGCCGTGACCCCGGCGGCGCCCCGGATGGGCTCCACGTCCTGGTCCAGGATGGCGCCGGTGGCGCCGTCCACGGTGTACTCGTACTCGTAGCCGTTCGCCCGGAACTCCACGTCGTACTCCAGACGGCCGTCGTCTCGGTCGCGCTTGACAGTCATCCGCTCGGCGTCCGCCTCGCTGACGCCGGCCTGGGCCAGGGCCGCGGCCTTGGCAGCCGCCTCGCCGATGTCGCTGTTCTTAGCGGACGGTGCGCTGGGCGCGGGGGACGGGCTCACCGTCGCCTGGGGCTTGGCGGTCGCCTGGGGCTGGACCGGCCCGGGGCCCGTGACCCCGGCGGCGCCCCGGATGGGCTCCACGTCCTGGTCCAGGATGGCGCCGGTGGCGCCGTCCACGGTGTACTCGTACTTGTAGCCGCCGGCCCGGAACTCCACGTCGTACTCCAGGCGGCCGTCGTCATAGTCCCGCTTGACACGCATCCTGTCAGTGTCGCCCTCGGCCACCCCGGCCTGGGCCAGGGCCGCCGCCTTGGCCGCGTCCTCCCCGATGTCGCCGGCGGCGGTCTCCGGGAGCACGGCCGGTCCGGGGGCCGTCACGGTGGGTCCGTCCTCGCCGGGGATCACCTCGCCGGTGTAGGCATGTACGCCGAAATCCTGCTCCCGGCCGTCGATCAGAAGCTCCACCTCATAGTAGGGCACGGCCTCGTCCAGCTCCGGGTCCACCTCGGCGGCGGTATAGTCGCCCTCCGCCAGGCCCAGGGAGTCCAGCACCGCCTGCAGGGCGGCGTCACGGCCGATGGGCATCTGGGGCGCGCCGGTCTCCCGCATGTCCCGCAGCTCCTCCACGGTGAGGGCCGCCAGGTCCTCGAATCTCAGGGCGTCGTTCATGGCGGCCACCTGGCCGGCCAGGTAGGCCTTGCCGGTGGAGATGTTATTCTGCTGGGCCTGGGCGTCCAGCCCGGCATCCGCCGCCAGGGTCTGGCCCAGGACGGAGGCCCCGCTGGCGGCGCTCTCCAGCGTGGCGCCCACGGAGGTGGTCAGCTCCTGCTCGATGCGTGCGCCCCGGGCCGTGTCGCTGTCCTCCACGGAGATCAGAAGCTCCGAGCCCAGCCGGTCCAAATAGCCGCTGCGCACCAGGGCGCCCACGATGGCGTTCACCGCCACGTCCAGCTTGGCGCCCTCCAGGTCCCGGCCGCCGTCCATGTCAAAGAGGACGGCCGCGGCGTCGGCATTGAGGCTGGTGCAGGACAGCACCTTTTCGTTTCGGTTGACGGTCAGCTGTATGCTGGGGTTCACATCCAGGCTCACCACGGACGCCACGGCCCGTGTCTGCCGGTAGGCCAGGCCGCCGCCGGCGCCGCCGATCAGCGCCAGGGCCAGGCACGCGGCGATGAGCCCCGTGTGCCGCCGCTTGGTCTTTCCAGTCGCGTTCTTCATATCGATCACAGTCCCCTTTCCCGCCTCATACCGGGCGAGGACGCCGGCCAGATCGTCGGGCGCGGCGCGGTCCATGGTCTCCTGCAGGCGCTGCTCTATATCCCGGTCTGTCATCGGACGTCATCTCCTTCCAGTTGGGCTCTCAGTTTTTTCAGTGCGCGGTGGTATTTTGACAGGACGGTGGCTGTGGGCATATCCAGCAGCGCGGCGATCTCCCGGTGCTTCAGGCCGCTGGTGGCGTGCAGCAGTACGATCTGCCGCTCGTCGTCCCGGAGCCGGGCCAGCGCCTCTTGGATGAGGGCCCGGTCCTCGGCGGCGAAAAGGCCGCTCCCGTCGGGAATGGCGTCCCACTCCTCGTCGGTGAGCCCGGTCTGGCGGCTCTGCCTGCGAAGCCTCATGCCCGCCAGATTTCTGGTGACGGTCAGAAGCCATGCCATGGGCGAGCCCTGGGACCGGTATTGGCCGCCGGCGGTCAGGACCTGGACGTAGGTGTCCTGGGTCACGTCCCGGGCGTCCTCCGCGTTTTTGAGGACCGAGAGGGCCATGGCGTACACCGCGCCGCGGGTCGCGCTGTACAGCCCGGCCAGTGCCTCCCGGCTGCCTGCCGCCGCCCGGACCAGCAATTCGTCCAGGGCGGCCCGGTCTGTTCTCAGAGTTTTTTCTGAAACATCCATCGCGTTACCTTCTCCTGTCAATAAAGGAATGTGCGGGGATAGGGGATTTATTGCAGGGACGATGAAAAATTTTTCCAAACATTCATTATAGAAACTTTTTCGCAAAATGCAAGGACAGCGGGGCGATTTTTGAATAGGATGGACGGGGAGGCGGGCGCATGACGGAGAAAACGGACGGGGCCCGGACGGAGGAGACCGCCCGGGAGGACTGCAGCCGGTCGCTTCGGCGGCTGCGGCTGCAAAACGGCATAGCGGTGCTGTTCACGGCCATGGGCGCCATGATCGCCATGGTGGCGCTGGACGCGGTGCTGTCCCGGGCCGGGGCGGAGGGGACCCTGGCCGCCAACGCCTTCGAGGCCTTCAAGCTCATCGCCGTGACGGTGCTGGGGTATATCTTCGGCGCGAACCAGACCAAGCCCGGCGGGGAGTAGGGGGGGCAAGTTGTTGCTGAGCCCCTCGGCTCCCCCAACGGGGGAGCTGGCAGCGCCAACGGCGCTGACTGAAGGGGGGACCGGCACTGGAGGTAATTTTCAGTCTTCCCCCTACCGCCCCCTTCGGGGGCACCTCCCCTCAAGGGGAGGCAAGAGGGTCGGCGGTGGACCCCCGCCCAGGGGAGCCGAGGGGCTTGGCGGTCATCCCCCATGGGGCCTCCACGCGGCACTCCTACAACGCGAGCGCCGGCGGCGTCGAGCCCGGAAAGCCTTGATATAAGCGGGATTCTACGATTTGTAGAGTGCCACTCTACGGGTCGGGCGGCCCTCTGGCGGGATAATAGGTTGCCTCTCCGGCCCCTCTGGGGTATTCTGGCGGGGATAAGGAAACGGAGGTTTTGACCATGTTCCATATCTTCACCGATCTGGCCGCCAACATCCCCGAGGACGTGGTGGCCCGGTACGGCATCGAGATCATCCCCATCCACTGCTCCGTGGACGGCAAGGTCCTGGACGTGTCGAAGGGGTTCGACGGCCCTGCCTTTTACGCCGCCATGCGCGCCGGGGCCAAGACCAGCACATCCATGCCCCCTCTGGGGACCTTTTTTGACTGCTTCGAGCCCATCGCCGCCGCCGGCGAGGACCTGATGTACGTGGGCCTGTCCTCCGGCATCAGCGGCACCGTGGCCGCCGCCCGAGGCGTGGCGGAGGAGCTCATAGAGAAGTACCCCGGCCGGAAGCTCGCCGTGGTGGACAGCCGGGCCGCCTCCCTGGGGGAGGGCCTGCCCGTGCTCCACGGCGCCAGGCTCCGGGCTGAGGGCATGGGCTTTGACGAGACGCTGGCCGCCGTAAAGGACAAGTGCGATCACATGTACCAGGTGTTCACGGTGGAGGACCTGGACTACCTGCGCCGGGGCGGCCGGCTCCACAGCGCCGTGGCCGTCATCGGCAACGCCCTGAACGTGAAGCCCATCCTCTGGGGCGATCATGACGGCCACATCGTGTTGCAGCACATGAACGTGGGCCGCCGCCGGTCGTTGGACACCCTGGCCGCCAAGTACCGGGAGCACTGCACGGACATGAATCTGCCCGTGGGCCTGGCCCACTGCGACAGCCCCGCCGACACCGATAAGGTCATCGAAAAGCTCCGAGCGGCGGGCTGCACCGGTCCCATCATGAACGTGTGCTACGAGCCGGTCACCGGCTCCCACGTGGGCCCCGGCACCGTGGCGCTGTTCTTCTATGGCCCGGAGCGCTGAACCCACATAGAATAAGATCGTCCCCCGGCGCAGCCGCGCCGGGGGACGGTCTTATTCTATGCAGATCAGTTGCGGAGGCTGTGGAGCGGCGCGGGGATGTGGCCGCCCCGGGCGATGAAGTCCGCGGCGCTCTCGCCGTGGACGGGCATGACGGGAGCGGTGCCCAGAAGGCCGCCGAAGTCCACGCTGTCCCCCACGCCGCAGCCCGCGGCGGGGATGAGGCGCACGGCGGTGGTCTTGTTGTTGACCATGCCGATAGCCGCCTCGTCGGCGATGATGGCGGCGATGGTCTCCGCCGGGGTGTCCCCGGGCACGGCGATCATGTCCAGGCCCACGGAGCAGACGCATGTCATGGCCTCCAGCTTGTCGACGGTGAGGACCCCGGACCGGGCCGCGGCGATCATGCCCTCGTCCTCGCTCACGGGGATGAAGGCGCCGGAGAGGCCGCCCACCCGGCCGGAGGCCATGAGGCCGCCCTTTTTCACGGCGTCGTTCAGCATGGCCAGGGCGGCGGTGGTGCCGTGGGTGCCGCAGACGGCGAGGCCCATCTCCTCCAGGATGCGGGCCACGCTGTCCCCCACCGCCGGGGTGGGCGCCAGGGACAGGTCCACCACGCCGAAGGGCACGTCCAGCCGCTGGGCGGCGGTGCGGGCCACCAGCTGGCCCATGCGGGTGATGCGGAAGGCGGTCTTTTTGATGATCTCGGCCACCTCGTCGAAGGGCTTGCCCTTGGCGTCCTTCAGGGCGTTGAACACCACGCCGGGGCCGGACACGCCCACGTTCACGGCGCACTCCGGCTCACCGGGGCCATGGAAAGCGCCGGCCATGAAGGGGTTGTCCTCCACCGCGTTGCAGAACACCACCAGCTTGGCGCAGCCGATGCTGCCCCTATCCGCCGTGGCGGCGGCCGTGGCCTTCACGATCCTGCCCATGGCCGCCACCGCGTCCATGTTGATGCCGGCCTTGGTGGAGCCTACGTT
>CANQIH010000054.1 GCA_947624035.1 uncultured Oscillospiraceae bacterium
GTCGCTTACATTTTACACGATTTGAGCTATGTTGTCTCTTTTTTCTTTCAGTGTTGCACTTCGTATGATAACCTGCCAAGCTATTGCGCCGCCCCGCCGCGGGGGCGTATAATAGGAAAAAACCAGCAGACGATAGGAGCGTGACACCATGAAACTGACGCTGAACAGCGCCATCGTGAACGAGCAGCTATCCGGCATACGCCGGTTCGGGGCTCTGGTGGCCTCCACGCCGGGGGCCAAGCCCCTGACCATCGGGGAGCCGGACCTCAACAGCCCCGAGGCCGCCAAGGCCGCCGCCAAGGCCGCCCTTGACGCCAACGACACCCACTATCCCCCCGGCAACGGCTATCCGTACCTGTTGCAGGCCATCTCCGACTTCGAGGCCCGGGAGCACGGCCTGCACTACGGCACGGAGGAGATCATCGTCACCGTGGGGGCCACGGAGGCCCTGTTCGCCTCCCTTTCCACCATATTGAACCCCGGGGACGAGGTCATCATCCCCACCCCGGCCTTCAGCCTCTACGAGTCCATCACCCGTCTGTGCCGGGGCGTGCCCGTGCTGCTGCCCACGGAGGACCACCGGTTCCAGATCGACCCGGCGGAGCTCCGGGCCGCCATCACGGAAAAGACCAAGGCCATCGTCCTCACCAGCCCCAACAACCCCACGGGCTGCATCTACACCAAGGACACCCTGGACGCGGTACATGACATCCTGAAGGACAAGCCCATCTTCGTCCTCTGCGACGACGTGTACCGCACGCTGGTATACGCGGACGGCTACCGCAGCTTTTCCGCCTACCAGGACATGCGGGACAGGATCATCGTCATCCAGAGCTTTTCCAAGCCCTACGCCATGACCGGCTGGCGGCTGGGGTACCTGCTGGCGGACGCCCCCATCCGGGATAGGATCCAGGTGTTCCACCAGTACTGCGTCACCTCCGTGCCCGCCTTCGTGCAGCCCGGCTGCGTGGCGGCGCTGGAGAGCGACACCGCCCCGGTGGTGGAGACCTTCCGGCGGCGGCGGGACTATGTGTATGGGCGGCTCACGGCCATGGGCCTCACGGTCCAGGAGCCGGAGGGGGCGTTTTACATGTTCATCGACTTCCGCAAATACACAAACGACTCCCTGGCCTTCTGCGAGCGGATGCTGAAGGAGGCCCTGGTGGGCCTGGTGCCCGGCGTCTACTTCCAGACGGAGGGCTTCGCCCGGCTATCCTACTGCTATTCCGACGAGGACCTGAGAGAGTGCATGGACCGCATAGAGCGGTTCATCCAGAGCCTTGGCTGACATGAATATCTTCGACATCATGGGTCCCGTGATGGTGGGGCCCTCCTCCTCCCACACCGCCGGCGCCTGCCGCATCGGCCTCATGGGCCGCCGGCTGCTGGGGTCCCAGCCCGTCCGGGCGGACGTGCGGCTCCACGGCTCCTTTGCCGCCACCGGCGCGGGCCACGGCACGGACAGGGCCATCGTGGCGGGGCTGCTGGGCATGAAGCCGGACGATCCGGACCTGCCCCGGAGCTTCCAGCTGGCCCGGGAGGCGGGCATGGCGGTGACCATGGGTCCCGTGGAGCTGCGGGACGCCCATCCCAACACGGCGCTGCTGACGTTGGAGAACACCGAGGGCCGGGTGCTGGAGCTGTCCGCGTCGTCCCTGGGGGGCGGCCGCATCCGGGTCAACGCCATCGACGGGCTGGAGGCCGCCTTCTCCGGCGACCTGCCCACCCTCATCATCCGAAACGAGGACCGGCCCGGCATCGTGTCCGAGGTCAGCCGGGTCCTGAGCCGCTATGACGCCAACATCGCCACCATGCAGCTGTACCGCGACAGGCGGGGCGGCCTCGCGGTGATGGTCATCGAGTGCGACGAGCCCCTGCCCCCCGGCACCCGGGAGGAGCTGCGGGCTCTGGACGGCGTGGTGCGGTGCACCTATCTTGACCTGGGGGAGGGATAAGGATGTCATTCGGCTCTGTGGAGGCGCTTCTGGCGGCGTCGGAGCATACGCCCCTGTGGCGGGCGGTGCTGGAGGACGACTGCCGGGACCGGGCCGTGGGGGAGAGCGAGAGCTTCGAGCGCATGACCGGCCTGTGGCGTGCCATGGTCCGGTCCGTGAGCGACTACGATGGGGCCCGCCGGTCCGCCAGCGGCCTGTCCGGCGGCCAGGGGGCCAAAATGGCCGCCACTGGGGACGCCCTCTGCGGGCCCTTCTGGCAGGCGGTCATCGCCACCGCATTGAAGGTGGGGGAGCACAACGCCTGCATGGGCCGGATCGTGGCCGCGCCCACCGCCGGGGCCAGCGGGGTCATGCCTGCGGTGCTCATTCCATTGATGGAGCGGGACGGCCTTTCAGAGGAGATCATGGTCCAGTGCCTATACGTGGCCGCCGGCTTTGGTCAGGTCATCGCCGCTCGGGCGTCCATCGCCGGGGCGGAGGGGGGCTGCCAGGCGGAGATCGGCTCCGCCTCGGCCATGGCCGCCGCGGCTCTGGTCCACGCCCGGGGCGGCGCGGGAGCGCAGATGGCCGCCGCCTGCGCCATGGCGCTGCAGAACGTCATGGGCCTCGTGTGCGACCCGGTGGCGGGTCTCGTGGAGGAGCCATGCGTGCGCCGGAACGTCATGGGGGCGGTGAACGCCCTGGCCTGTGCGGACATGGCTCTCGCCGGTATCGCCGGGGCGGTGCCATGCGACGAGGTCATCGACGCGGCCGCCGCCGTGGGGCGGCTCATGCCCGCGTCCCTCCGGGAGACCGGGGAGGGGGGCCTTGCCGCCACACCCACCGGCCGCCGCATCGCCGAGCGGATGAAGTAGCCGTACGGAGCGAATACTATCGTGCCGAAAGCGGTGACTGGGGGAGAGATAGATAATACCCTGCGTGGGGTATCTCTCCCTCCGTCTTGGCCTTGCGGCCAAGCCACCTCCCTCGTCAGAGGGAGGCGTGAGGCTGGCAATTATCCCTTGCCGCGGCAGCAAAAGTCCGCGCCCTTTTCAAAAGGGCGCGGACTTATTATGTTTTGGAGACCTATTCATACAGCCCCAAAAACTGCTCCAGGCAGAGGCCGTGGCGCATGATGTAGGGCGCGGCGTTGCCCACGTACCGCAGGTGCCAGGGCTCGTACTCCACGCCGGTGAGGTCCGTGAGGCCGTTGGGGTAGCGAATGACGAAGCCATAGTCCGCGCAGTGCTGCTCCAGCCAGAGCATAAGGCCGCTGCCGCCGATGTAGGGCTCCATGTCCTGCCCGGCGTACTCCAGAAGATCCACCGCGAGGCCGGACTGGTGCTCGCTGGTGCCGGGGTAGTTTACGGCCAGGCGGGTGGCCGCATCGGCCTCCTCCTCGGTCATGCCCTGGGCCTCGTACTTCTCGATGTGGTTCCAGTATATCCAGGATTGGGTGTCGTAGTCCCGGTAGCCGGAGCAGACGTACACGGTGTAGCCCGCCGCTTTGGCGGCATCCATCAGGGCCGTCAGGGCCGGGGCGATGCGGCTGTCCACCTGCTGGCCGTCCCCCACGTCCGTGAGGCTGGGCGGGGCGAAATCCTCTCCCAGGGGGTACTCGTAGCGTATGAGCCGCAATGACCAGTCGTTCACGTCCACCTTTGGCAGCGGCTCCGGGGAGGGCGTGGGCACGGGGGTGGGCGTCAGGGGGGGCGCGGTCTGGAACACCTGTGCCGGAGGCTGGGTGGACTGGACCGCCGCGGCGATCTGGGCCGGCGGGACCGTGGGCGAGATCGCGGCCGCCTCCTTGTCCCGGCCCGTCAGCCGGACGATGAGCCACAGCAGCGCCGCCGCGCCTGCCAATACCAGCAGCAGCTTCATAAGCCGGGTGGCGGGGCTCGATCTGCGTTTTGTCCTGGGTGCGCTCATGGCAGCGCCTCCTTCCGCATCCGTACGGGGACCCGCGGCCCCCGTACAGTCCCAATCATACCCTCAATTGGATGGGATTGTCAAGCGGAAGGAGAGGGAGGAGGCGGGGAGGGGGAAAAGAGAAATAGACAGGAAGAAGGGGAAGCCCCCCCTTCAGTCAGCGGGCTTTGCCCGCTGCCAGCTCCCCCGAGGGGGAGCCGAGAAGCCTGGCAGTAGTCCAAATTATTGCCGGGCCCCTTGCCTCCCCTTGGGGGGAGGTGGCTGCCGAGCGCCAGCGAGGCAGACGGTAGGGGGAAAGGCCGGTCAATACCCGAAGCCCCGGTCGATGACGTCGCCGTCCACGGCGTTGACGGTGAGCAGGCTGATATCCGGGTCGTCGGAGAGGACGTTGCCGTCCCCGTCGGTGACGGTCCCGAAAAAGTCCCACACCGGCACCAGCAGGCCCGTGCCCTCCTTGTCCATCTCCGCGATGCGGTCATAGCCCAGGCGGATGTCCGTCACGTCCACATGGAAGTCTGTGCCGCTGGACCGGCTCAGCCTGGCGTGGACCTGGACGGCGAAGGACAGGCTGTCGTTGTCGTAGGCCACCACGAACATCTTTTCAAACACGGCCATGGCATCATCAAAGGGCAGTAGGGCGGCGTCCTCCGTCACATGCTCCCCCAGCTCGTAGGGGGATGCCCACCGAAAGCCCACGATGCCGCTGTCGTCCACGTAAAATGTCATGGTCTCATACTGCCATGGCACCAGGTACACCCGCTGGTCCGTCAGCGTTTGGCAGTCCTCGGCGGTGTAGGTGATGGGCAGGCCGTCCAAGCAGCGGGTGTATTGCAGCGTCCAGCAGCGGCGGTCAAAACCGGCATCGGTATAGGGCAGGGTGTACGCCTTCCGGGCGGAATAGAGGCTCATGCCATCCACCCCCAGCTTTTCCACCACGGCGTCGCACAGGGCCCGGGCCTCCGCCTCGGTGCATGTGGTCTCCGGGACCGGCGCCCCGCCATTTGCCAGCTCCCATGCCGCGCCGGAGTGGAGAGATTCGGTATCAAAGCCGTTGCGCTCATAGACGGCCCAGGACCCGCCCAGCCAATCGGTGACCCTGACCTGAAGATACTCCGTGCCGTACTCCCCGCTCTCCCCCTGGCCCTCGATGACCAGATCGTCGCCGTCGAACTCCGGCTCGAACTGGCCGGATATGGGCTGGGGCGTGTCCGGCGCCGTCTCGTATGCCGCCCGCAGCTTGGCGAGGCGCGATTCGATGGCGTCCCGGTAAGTCTCGTCCGTGTCGGGGCCTATGGGATCGTCCAGGATGGTCATGTTCTCCAGGTCCTGTTCCGCCTCGGCGATGGCCTGGGCCAGTTCCGCTTTCGTGGAAAGCCCGCCGGCGGGGTAGAGGGTGCAGTGGACCAGCGCGTCCATGAGAGTGTCCGCCTGCTCCTGGGTGATGGCGGTGCTGGTGACCCGGATGAGGGGCGCGGCGGCCGCGTCGGGGACGGTGACCTTCGCGTCCACGGTGACGGTCATGGAGCCGTCTGTGCTGGCAAACTCGCTCTCATAGTGCTCCGGGTCCCCCAGCCGGGCGGCAAGGCTCTCGTGGCCCGTATAGGCGGCGGCCTTCTCATAGAGGGCGTCGTTGCCCGGGCCCGTGGTGATGGGCGGCACGTAGGGGCCCAGCTCCTCGGGCTCTATGTAGGGCTCTGACAGTTCTGTTCCGTAGCCGTCCAGAATGTACCCGTCCGCGGGGGCCTCCGGCGGATAGCCCTCCTCCGGGGCCCGCAGGCCCGCGCCCATGGTCAGGGCCAGGGCCAGCAGCATGAGGATGATCAAAAGGGTCTTTTTCATCGGTCTTTCCTCCTTTTCGTGATGGCACCATCATGGACCCGGAGAGGGAGGAGAATCTATCAATTCGTTGTAATCATTTTGTAACGGCAGGAGCACCCGCACGCTGGTGCCCGCGCCCGGGGCGCTGACTACCTCTATTTTGGCCCCGTGGGCGTCCGCGATGGCTTTTACAAGCGCCAGGCCCAGGCCGCTGCCGCCCTGCTTCTTGCTGCGGGACTTGTCCGCCATGTAAAAGGGCTCGAAGATGTGGGGCAGCGCCTCCGGCGGGATGCCCCGGCCCCGGTCCAGCACCTCGATGGCCCCGTCCCGGGCGGTGAGCCACACGGCGGCGCCGGCCGTGCCGGGGTCGTAGGACTTGGCGGCGTTGTCCGTGAGGTTCACCAGCAGGGACCGCATCAGGTCCCGGTTCACCCGTGCCGTGCCGCCGGCGCAGCTTACATGCAGGGCCACGCCCCGGGCCGTCAATGCCGGCTCCGCCGCGGCCCGCACGTCCGCCAGGAGCTCAGGGAGCGGCGTGTCCTCCATGGGGATGTCCTGCCGGAGAGTGAGCAGCTTCAAAAGCGTCTGGGTCAGCCGCTCCAGCCACCGGGCCTGGTCCTCGATGAGGGCCAGGGACCGGTCCCGCTCGGCTTCGGTCATGTTGGCGGAGCGGAGAAGTTCCGTGTGCAGCAGCATGGAGGTGAGGGGGGTCTTGAACTCGTGGGTCACGCCGCCGATGAACAGGGCCTGCCGGGCGGCGGTGTCCTCCAGCTCGTCCACCCGGCTCTGGACCGCGGCGGCCATGGTGTTGAAGTCCGCCGCCAGCTCCCCTGTCTCGTCCCGGACCGTCACGTCCGCCCGGCAGCCGTACTCCCCGCCGGCGATGCGCCGGGCCGCGGCGGCCAGCTCTCGGAGGGACCGGGTGCTCCGGCGCATGAGGGCGGTGAGCAATGCCGTGCCCGCCAGTATCCCCAGCAGGCTCACCAAAACGAAGGCCCCGGCCATGGTCCGGGCGCTTTGGCGGATGGCCGTCACGTCCCGGATGGCATACACGGCGTACTCCCGGCCGCCCACGAACGCGCCGCAGCCCCCGGCGAGCATGTCCCGGTCCCCGTCCCGCATAGGGACGACCTGTGTGCCCGCCGCCAGCTCCGAGGCCGGGAGGGCTCCCGAAGGGTCCAGGGTCTGGCGGGTGCATATGACCTCGCCGTCCAGCATGAGCACCCCGTCGGCCCCGGCGAACCGCTCGAAGCAGTACCGCACCAGGCTGTCCCGCACGGCCTCGGTATCGGCGTCCAGGAGATAGTAGCTTGTCATGGACTGGAAGGAGCTGGCCAGGTCCTCCGCCCGCTCCAGCGTCTGGTCCTCTGCCAGGTCCAGCATGGTCCCCCGGGCGTAGGAAAGCAGGATGGCCGAGCAGGCCGCCACCACCGCCAAAAGCACCGAGCCGCAGAGGAGCGACGCCTTTTGCCACAGCTTCATCTCATCTGTCCTCCAGCCGGTAGCCTCGCTTGGGGATGGACTTGATGGCGTCGCCCAGGTCCAGCTTCTTCCGCAGGCCCGCGATCTTCATGTCGATGGCCCTGGTCTCGCCCAGGAAGTCGCAGCCCCATATCTCACTTAAAAACTGCTCCCTTGACACGGTGAGGTTTTTGTACCGTAGCAGCAGGAGCAGCACGTCGAACTCCATGGGCTGCAGGTCCACGGGCTGGCCGCCCTTCGTCACGGTCCGGGTCTCGCTGTTGACCTCCACGTCCCGGACCCGGAAGACCGTGTTCAGCCGCCCGGTGCGGCGCAGCACCTTCTCGATGCGGACCATCAGCGTCAGCACGTCGAAGGGCTTGACGATGTAATCCTCCGCCCCGTCCCGCAGGCCGCGTATCTCCGAGGCCGAGTCGGTCTTGGCGGTCATGTAGATCACGGGAATGCCGTACTTCTCCATATAGCCGAAAAGCTCAAAGCCGTCCATCCCCGGCAGCATGATGTCCAGCAGCGCCAGGTCATAGGCGTGGTCCCCGGCCAGGGACTCCGCAGCCGCCCGGCCGTCGTCAAAGAGGGCGTAGTCGTAGCCCACGAACTGCATGTTCAGCGCCACGGCCCCCGCGATGCCCGGGTCGTCCTCCACGATCAGGATACGGTTTTTCATCTTATGCCTCCGCGTCGTTTCTGTCTTCATTATAGCAAAGGCCGAAAAACCCCGCTGTAATCAATTTGTAATTTCAGACGCGAAAAGACCCCGGAGGGTTCCCTCCGGGGCTTGGTACATATTTGGCTTTACCGCACGCTGTCCGCGAAGCGGAGGAAGGCCGCCTGGCCCTCGGCCGTGCGCTTGTAGACCCCGGCGTGCTCCAGCACCTGGGCGAACACATGGCCTACCTCGTCCTTCAGGATGTCCATGGCGTTTTCCGCCGTGAAGCTGTGGCGGGTGCAAAGCTCCTCCGCCCAGTCCGCGTGCTTGGCGAGGACTTCATCGGCGCGGATGTCCCGGCCGTTCACCAGGGCGTCCGCCAGGGCGGCCAGCTCGCCCTTCAGCCGGGCGGGCAGGACCGCGAGACCCATGACCTCGATGAGGCCGATGTTCTCCTTCTTGATGTGGTGCAGCTCCTGGTGTGGGTGGAAGATGCCCAGAGGGTACTCCGCCGTGGTGCGGTTATTGCGCAGCACCAGGTCCAGCTCGTACTGGCCGTCCCGCATCCGGGCGATGGGGGTGACGGTGTTGTGGGGCGTGCCCTCCGTCTCGGCCAGGATATCCGCCGCCGGGTCGGACCAGGCCCGCCAGGCGGTCTGGATGCGGTCAGCGAGCTCCACCAGCCGGTCGTCCGCCCCGCTCCGCAGCCGCAGCACGCTCATGGGCCACTTCACGATGCCGGCCTGGACGTCGTCAAAGCCGGGGAAGGAGATGGCTGTCTCCACCGGAGCCTTGGCCATGGCGAAGGTGTACCGGCCGCCCTGGAAATGGTCGTGGCTCAGGATGGAGCCGCCCACGATGGGCAGGTCCGCGTTGCTGCCGATGAAGTAGTGGGGGAAGAGCTTGAGAAAGTCCATCTGCTTGCGGAAGGTGGACCGGTCGATCTTCATGGGGATGTGCCGGGCGTTGAGCACGATGCAGTGCTCGTTGTAGTAGACGTAGGGGGAGTACTGGAAAAACCAGTCCTGGCCGTCCAGCGTCAGGGGGATGATGCGGTGGTTCTGCCGGGCGGGGTGGTCCAGGCGGCCGTAGTAGCCCTCGTTGGAGGCGCAGAGCTGGCAGGCGGGGTAGGCGTTCTGGGGCGCGCTCTTCGCCGCCGCGATGGCCCGGGGGTCCTTCTCCGGCTTGGACAGGTTGATGGTGATGTCCAGGTCCCCGTAGGGGGTGGCCGTGACCCACTTCATGTCCTTCACGATGCGGTACCGGCGGATGTAGTCCGTGTCCTGGGAGAAAATGTAGTACCAGTCCGTGGCGGCCTCGGGGCTCTGGGCGTACTTCTCCCGGAACATCCGGCGTACCTCGCTGGGCCGGGCCGTGAGCCTGCCCATGAGCTCCGTGTCAAAGATATCCCGGCTGCCGATGCCCGGCTCGCAGACGCCGTGCTCCACGGCCCAGTCCAGGATGTCCCGGAGGATGTCCTCCAGGGGCCGGTCCTCCGCGGTATCGGGGCCGTCAAAGCGGTCCAGGCCCAGGGCTGCGATGAGCCGGTTGGCGGCCCAGGTCCGGTCGCAGGGCTCGATGAGCCCTTTTTCCAGGGCGTACTGCAAAAGCTGTGAGATATAGGTGTGGATCATAGGTGTTTCTCCTTTGTGTGGTGATGCCCCCTTCAGTCTCGTCGGAGCACGCGTTGTAGGTCTCGCTTCGGGGCAAGCCCCAAAGCTCAAATACAACGTGGCTCCTCCTCTTCCCCACGCGGCAGGCGTGCCGCGTGGGGGCCCCATTGCAGCGGCGGCCAGCTCCCCCGAGGAGGCGCCGCAGGGGGTGTGGCAGTTATTTGAACGTCGTCCCGCCGACGGGGCGGATGGACAGCACGTGGCAGGCGCCCTCGCCCAGGACCATCTCTGTCCGGGCCTTGAAGTCCTCCAGCATGTCCAGGGGCACCCAGGCCTGGGCCGTGCCGCCGAAGCCGCCGCCGTGGACCCGGACCGCGCCCCGGCCGCCAAGAATGTGCTCCGCCAGAGCGATGGTGAGCATCAGCTCCTGGTTGGTAGTCTGGCCCGTGGGGACCACGTTTTGCAGATAGAGGGCCGAGGAGCGGCCAGACCCGGCCACAAGGGTGAGGAACCGGGCCAGATTGCCCTCCCGCAGCGCCTGGGCCTGGGCGGCGGCCCGGTCATTTTCATCGAAGAAGTGCATGGCCCGCAGCACCGCCCGGTCCCCGGCCAGCTTCCGCAGGGCCGGGATGGCGGCGGTGAATTCGGCGGGGGTCACGTCCCGCAGCACGGCCTTGCCGAAGTGGCCGCTGATGACGCGCAGCTCGTCTGTGATGGCGGCGTACTCCGCCGTCAGGTCCCCGTGGCCGGCGCCGGAGTCCAGGATGCACAGGGCGTACCCCGCCGCCCGCAGGTCCAGGGCGATCTTATCCACCACGGGCGCCGCCGGGTCCAGAAAGTCGATGGCCACCACGCCGCCCACGGAGGAGGCGGTCTGGTCCATGAGGCCGCAGGGCTTGCCAAAGTAACGGTTTTCCGCCCACTGGCCGATCTGGGCGATCTGCACCGGGGTGCACTGGCCGCCAAAGAAGAGCTCGTTGACCATGACGCCCAGCAGCACCTCGAAGGCCGCGGAGGATGAAAGGCCGCTGCCCCCGGGCACGTCGGACACCACGTAGGCGTCCAGGCCGCGGCCGGCATAATCGCAGCCAAGCTCACCGAAGCGGGCGGCCACGCCCCGGACCAGGGCGGCAGAGCTGTTCTCCTCCTCGGGCCGGGGGTCCAGGTCGGACAGGGGGACCCGGATCATGGGGTAGCCCTCCGAGAGGATGCGCACCTCGCCGGTATCGGTCACGGCCGCGGCGGCCAGCACGTCCAAGTCCACGCTGGCGGCCAGCACCCGGCCGTGCTGGTGGTCGGTGTGGTTGCCGCCCATCTCTGTGCGGCCCGGGGCGCTGAAAAAGGCGCCGGGTGCGGCGCGGAAGGTATTCTCAAAGCCCTCCAGCACGTGCCGGCACCGGGCCCGGGCGGCATCCAGCCGGCCGGCGCCGTACAGCAGGGACAGGGTATCGTCCAGCGCGCCGGACGCGAGGCGGTCTTTCAGGGGATATTCCATGGCAGAAGTCTCCTTTTGTATCGTGTTCAACCTAATATTATACCTGAAATTCCCGCAGATGCAAGGGCCGGTGCCCGGGGCCGGAAATTTTCGATATTATCCGCGCATAGCAGTTGAATGTGGGCCGGGCCTGCCGTATAATGGCCCTGCAAACAACGCCCGAGGGGGTTTTCATGGATATGACACTGCGCGAGCTGCCGGTGGGGAAGAAGGCCACCGTCACCACGGTGGGGGGCGAGGGCGCCCTGCGGCAGCATTTTTTGGATATGGGCGTCATCCCGGGGTCGGACATCGTGCTGGTGAAGTACGCGCCCCTGGGGGACCCCATGGAGTTCATGATCCACGGCTACGAGCTGACCCTGCGGCTGGCGGACGCGGAGCAGATCGGCATAAAGGACGTCCGGGACCCGGACCAGGCCCCCCCGGGGGGCCGGACTGTGTACGGCGGCCGGGTGGCCCACCCGGGCCTGGGTGAGAGCGGCAAGTACCACGAGCGGGCCACGGAGCACCCCCTGCCCGACGGCACCATGCTCACCTTTGCCCTGGCGGGGAACCAGAACTGCGGCAAGACCACCCTTTTCAACCAGCTCACCGGCTCCAACCAGCACGTGGGCAACTTCCCCGGCGTCACCGTGGATAGGAAGGACGGCGTCATCAAGGGCCACGACAACACCCTCATCACCGACCTGCCGGGCATCTACTCCCTGTCGCCCTACACCAGCGAGGAGATCATCACCC
>CANQIH010000055.1 GCA_947624035.1 uncultured Oscillospiraceae bacterium
ACCTGACCGAGGCCCGCCAGTCCGACGACCCGGACGTGCGCCGGGAGGCCTACGCCAGCTTCCAGAAAGCCCTGGCGGCGGACCCGGCCTACGCCTTCATCTGCTACATCGACGCGGACTACGTGGCCCGCTCCGGCCTGCGGGGCATCGACCCGGACAAGGTCATGGGCCACCACGGCGTGGGCATCTTCTGGAACGTGACGGAGTGGGAGATCGAGGGATAAGCAAGGGAGGCGGGGTCATGGACAAGCTGCTGGAGGTGCGGGGGCTCTCCGTGTCCTTCCGCACCTCTGCCGGGACGGTGGAGGCCGTGCGGGACGTGTCCTTCGACCTGGCCCCCGGGGAGATACTGGCCATCGTGGGCGAGTCCGGCTGCGGCAAGACCGCCCTGTGCCGGGCCGTCATGGGCCTGCTGCCCAAAAACGCCGGTGTGACGGCGGAGCGCGTCGCTCTGGACGGCACGGACCTCCTGTCCCTGCGGGAGCGGGACATGACAAAGCTCCGGGGCAGGCTCTTCTCTATGGTCCTTCAGGATCCCCTGACCGCCCTGGACCCCACCCTGACCGTGGGAGCACAGATCGCCGAGGCGGTGCTTGTCCACGAGCTCGACCTGAAAAAAGAGGCCGTCCGGCGGCGCGTGACAGAGCTATTGGACCTGGTGGGCATCGGCGAGGCCGAGGCCCGCTCCCTGCTCTATCCCCACCAGCTCTCCGGCGGCATGCGCCAGCGGGCGGTGCTGGCCGTGGCGCTGGCCGGCCGGCCAAAGCTGCTCCTTGCCGACGAGCCCACCACCTCCCTGGACGTGACCGTCCAGGCCCAGATACTGGACCTTCTGCGGGACCTGCAAGCGAAGCTGGGCATGGCTACGGTGCTGGTGAGCCACGACCTGGCCGTGGTGGCCCGGGCTGCGGACCGGGTGGCGGTGATGTACGCCGGGAAGATCGTGGAGACCGGCACGGCGAAGGAGGTATTTTATGACCCCCGGCACCCCTACACCCGGGCGCTGCTTCGCAGCCTCCCCTCCCTGGCCCGGCCCGGCGAGCCTCTTTACACCATCCCCGGCATGCCCCCCACCCTCATCGGGCCCCCCAAGGGCGACGCCTTCGCCTGCCGGAACGAAAACGCCCTCGCCATCGACTATGAGCGGCAGCCGCCCATGTTCCGGGTATCGGACACCCACTTCGCCGCCACCTGGACATTGGACCCCCGGGCGCCGGAGATACCGGACCGGCAGGCGCCGGCCGTGTCCTCCATCCCCCGCCATGACCACCCCCGGCGGGCGGCGGACCCGGACGGCGTGCTGCTGGACGTCCAGGACCTGCGCCACAGCTTCCGCCTCACGAGGGATACCGCCGTCCCGGCGGTGGACGGGGTCTCCTTCCAGGTGCGGCGGGGTGAGATATTCGGCCTCGTGGGGGAGTCGGGCTCCGGCAAGTCCACCGTGGCCCGGTGCGTCATGAATATCCTCCGGCCCCAGGGCGGGCGCATCCTCTACAAGGGCGTAGACGTCTGGGACCCGGCCGCCTTCCGGGCAAACCGGCGGATGCTGCGCACAGAGCGGCAGCTCGTCTTTCAGGACTCCGCCTCCAGCCTGGACCCCCGGATGAAGGTGGCGGACATCATCGCCGAGCCCATGGCCGTGAGCCGGGTCAAGCCGCCCCGGGGCACGGCCCGGGCGGAGGCGGCGTTCCAGCTCCATTATGTGGGCATGGACCCGTCCTATCTGGACAAGTACCCACCGGAGCTGTCCGGCGGCATGCGCCAGCGGGTGGCCATCGCCCGGGCCCTCACCATGGAGCCGGAGCTGCTGGTGGCGGACGAGCCCGTGGCGTCCCTGGACGCCTCCATCCAGGCCCAGATCCTGAATCTGTTCAAGCACCTCCAGGCCGAGCACGGCTTCACGTTTTTGTTCATCGCCCACGACCTCTCCGTGGTGCGGTACCTGTGCGACCGGGTGGGGGTGCTGTACCGGGGGAAGCTGGCGGAGCTGGCCCCCACGGAGGAGCTCTTTTCAAATCCCCTGCACCCCTATACCCGGGCCCTGCTGTCCGCCATCCCCGTGCCGGACCCGGTACGGGAGCGGGCCCGGCTACCCTACGCCTATGACGGCAGGTCTTTCGACCGGACCGGCGTGTTCACCGAGGCAGCCCCCGGCCACTTCGTGCTGCAAAGCGGGAAGGAGGACATGGCATGAGGCTTTTGAAAAAGCTGCTCACATTCCTTTTGAGCCTTCTCATCCTGTCCGCGGCGGTGTTCTGGATCGCCCGTCTGGCCCCGGGGGACCCCCTGGCGTCGTACTACGGCGAGCGGGCGGAGCGGCTCACCCCGGAGCAGCGGGCCCAGGCAGAGGCCCGGCTGGGGCTGGACCGGCCCATCGCCGCACAGTACGTCCGCTGGCTGAAAAACGCCCTCCGCGGCGACTTCGGCCTGTCCCTCAAGTACAAGACCGGCGTGCTGGAGGTCATCCGGGGCCGGGCCGCCAACACCCTCATCCTGGGCGGCACCGGCTTTGCGCTCATCTTCTCCCTGGCTCTGGGCCTGGGCCTTCTCTGCGCCCGGTTCGAGGACCGGCTGCCAGACCGTATCCTGTGCCGTGTAGGCACGGTGGTGAGCTGCGTGCCGGAGTTCTGGCTGTCCCTTCTGCTCATCCTCATCTTCGCGGTGTATCTGCGGCTGCTGCCCAGCTCCGGGGCCTATGACGCCGCCGGCGGGGACCGGGCCCGGCACCTGATCCTCCCCCTGGCCGTGGTAGTCACGGGCCACCTGTGGTACTACGCCTACATGGTCCGCAACATGCTCCTGGAGCAGACCCGCGCGGACTATGTGCTGCTGGCCCGGTCCGTGGGTCTCAGCCGCCGCCGGGTGCTTACGGGACGCTGCCTGCGGAACATCCTCCCCGCCTATCTCAGCCTCATGGCCATATCCGTGCCCCACATCATGGGCGGCACCTACATCGTGGAGACGGTGTTCTCCTACCCTGGCATCGGCACCCTGTCCTACGAGAGCGCCCGGTATCAGGACTACGACCTTCTCATGGCGGTGTGCCTGCTGTCCGGGGCCGTGGTGATCCTCTGCAGCATGGCGGCCCAGGCCCTGAGCGGCCGCGTCGACCCCCGGGTGCGGGCCGCGTCGTACATGAGAGAGGAGGCCGGTCATGGACGGTAACGGCTTCACCGTGGCGGGCATCCGGCCCCAGGAGCCGCCACCGCCGCCCCCTGCGAGGCCATGGTACCGGGGCCGCCCGGTCCTCTCCGCCGTTCTGCTGGCGGCCGTGGTTCTGGGCTGCCTGTGCGCCGGCGTCATAGCCCCCCGGGACCCGGCCTATATGGACCTTCTCAATTGCTTCCGGGCCCCGGACGGGACCTACCTCTTCGGCACGGACGCCATGGGCCGGGACATCTTCTCCATGGTCTGGCACGGCGGGCGGGTGTCCCTGGCAGTGGGCCTGCTGGCTACGGCCATATCCACCGCCGCCGCCATCCTCTACGGCGCCGCCGCGGGGCTGGCCCCGGCCCGGGTGGACGGGGCCATGATGCGGCTCACGGAGATATTTCTCAGCGTCCCCTCCCTGCTGATGGTGCTCCTGCTCCAGGCCGTCCTGGGCCGGCCCACGGTGCTCAGCATATCCCTGGTCATCGGCCTCACCGGCTGGATGAGCGTGGCCAAGGTGGTGCGCATGGAGGTGCGCCGCCTGCGCCAATGTGAGTACGTGCTGGCGGCCCGGTGCATGGGCGGCGGGTTTATGCACATCCTGGTCCGTCACCTGACGCCCAACCTCATCCCCTCCATCATGTTCATGGTGGTGATGAACGTCCGCAGCGCCATCGTGGCCGAGTCCACGCTGAGCTTCCTGGGGGTGGGTCTGCCCCTGGAGGTCATCTCCTGGGGGAGCATGCTTTCCATGGCGGACAGCGCCCTGACCTCCGGGGCCTGGTGGATCATCCTCATCCCCGGCCTGTTTCTGGCGGGCACGCTGCTGTGCATCACCCAGCTGGGCGACGCCCTGCGCAGGAGCGCCAACAAAGGATATAGCAACCTATAAACGGAGACCCGGCGGACGAGCGTCCGCCGGGTCTTCATGTTCACTTCTATACGTCCAAAGTGCGGTTCATGCTGCCCATCTGGTAGCCGCCCAGGTCCAGCGTCACATAGGTGAACCCCAGCAGCCGCAGCCGGGCGTCCAGCTCTCCCGCCCTCTCCACGATCCGGGAGAAGGCCGCCGGCTCCACCTCGACGCGGGCCAGATCCCCGTGGACGCGGACCCGCACCTGCCGCAGGCCCATGTCCAGCAGATACTGCTCCGCTTTCTCCACCATGGCCAGCTTCTCCGCCGTGATGGTCTCGCCGTATACGAACCGGGAGGCCAGGCAGGCGAAGGAGGGCTTGTCCCAGGTGGGCAGGCCCATCTCGTGGGACAGGGCCCGTATCTCGGTCTTGGTGAGCTTCGCCTCCCGCAGGGGGCTCTTCACCCCCAGCTCCGCGATGGCCCGCATACCGGGGCGGTAGTCGCCCTCGTCGTCCATATTGGACCCCTCCGCCACGTATGGGATGCCCAGCTTCCCGGCGGCCTCCAGGATGCGGGAGAAGAGGTCGTGCTTGCAGAGATAGCACCTGTCCGGGGGATTTTCCCGAAAGCCCTCGATGGCGAACTCGTCTGTGGCCACCGTCAGCTGCTCGATGCCCTCGGCCCGGCAGAACTCCGCCGCCTCCCGGCTCTCCCGGGCGGGGAACCAATGGGACTGGGCCGTCACGGCGACGGCCCTGTCCCCCAGCACGTCGTGGGCCGTCTTCAAAAGAAAGGTGGAGTCCACCCCCGAGGAAAAGGCCACGGCCACGCCGCCCAGCTCACGCAGATAGTCCTCCAAAAACGCTTTCTTGGCGTGCAGCTCATCCATCAAATGCCGTCCTCCAAAAGCTTTTTCGCCTCGTCCAGGCTCACGTCCCGCGCCCGGGACACCCGGGCCAGGTCGTCATACTCATACTTCGTCCGCTGGGCGCCATAGCCCGCTGACACCTTCCGGCGCACGGGCCCATAGGCCGTGTCCAGGGTCTCCTCCCGCCGGTCCAAGACGTACCGGCGCAGCAGCGCCTCCCGCACGCCGATGGTGGTGGTGTGCCGGAACATCAGCTCCGCCATCCGCTGCCGGTCCTCCGGCCGGCACAGCACCCGGAGCAGGGTCCCGGGCCGGGACTTCTTCATGCCGATGGGCGCGGTGTACACGTCCAGGGCGCCGCCCTCGAACAGCCGCTCCATGGCAAAGCCCAGCGCCTCGGCGGTCATGTCGTCCACGTTGCAGCTCAGCTCCGCCACGTCATCGGCCCGGTCCCCGCTCTCGCCCAGCATGGCCCGGACGCAGTTGGCGGCGGGAAAGTCCCGCTTGCCCATGCCGTAGCCCACGGCCTTTGTCCTCATCATGGGCATGGGGCCGAAGCGGGTGACAAAATGCTTCAAAAGGGCCGCGCCGGTGGGGGTGCAGAGCTCGCCCTGCACCTCGCCGCCGTAGATGGGCACGTCCCGCAGGATGTAGGCCGTGGCCGGGGCCGGCACGGGCAGGATGCCATGGGCGCACCGCACCTGGCCGCTGCCCACGTGCACCGGAGAGGCCACCACCTCATCCGGGGCCAGCTCGTGCAGCAGAAGGCACACCGCCGTCACGTCCGCCACGGCGTCCATGGTGCCCACCTCGTGGAAGTGTATCTCCGGCACGGGCACGCCGTGGACGTGGCTCTCCGCCTCCGCGATGAGGCCGTACACCGCCAGCACGTCCTCCCGCACCGCCTCCGGCAGGTCCAGGTGGTCCCGGACGATGTGTTCGATATCGTGCATGCCGCTGTGATGGTGCTGATGCCCGTGCTCATGGTCATGGTCATGGTCATGCTCGTGGTGGTGCTCGTGCTCGTGGTCATGGTGGTGTTCGTGCATATGCTCGGGCTCCTCCTCCCGGCCGTGGACCAGCACGGACAGGTGGGTGCCGGTGACGCCGCACTTCACGGCCGTCTCCCGCACATACTCCACCCCGGGGATGTCCAGGCCGTTGAGCCTTTGCACGAACCGGTCCGGGTCCGGCAGCAGCTCCAGAAGGGCCGCCGCCAGCATGTCGCCGGCCGCGCCCATGCCGCAGTCCAGATAGAGCGTTCTCATTTCGCCGCCTCCATGTGGTTTATCATGCTGGCCAGATACCCGGCGCCGAAGCCGTTGTCGATGTTGACAACGGACACGCCGCTGGCGCAGGAGTTGAGCATGCTCAGAAGGGCGCTCAGGCCGTGGAAGGACGCCCCGTAGCCCACACTGGTGGGCACGGCGATCACCGGGCAGTCGGCGAGGCCCCCCACCACACTGGCGAGAGCCCCCTCCATCCCGGCGATGGCGATGATGACGCTGGCGCCCATGATGTCCTCCTTGTGGGCCAGCAGCCGGTGCAGCCCCGCCACGCCCACGTCATAGAGCCGGGTGACGGCGTTTCCCAGCACCTGGGCGGTGAGGGCCGCCTCCTCCGCCACGGGGATGTCGCTGGTGCCGCCGGTGGCCACCACGATCTTCCCCAGGCCATCCGGCTCCGGGAAGCCGCCGATGACGCCTACCCGGGCGGCGGCCCGGTAGTCCAGGGGATGGAGCTTCCCCAGCTCCGCCGCAGCCTCGGGAGCCAGCCGGGTGATGAGCACACGGCCCTGGCCGTTCTTGCCCATGGCCCGGATGATGCCGTCCATCTGCTCCACAGTCTTGCCCGCGCCGTAGATGACCTCCGGCACGCCCTGGCGCACCCGCCGGTGCAGGTCCACCTTGGCGTAGCCGATGTCCTCGAAGGGCTCGGTCTTCAGCCGCAGCAGCGCGTCGTCCACAGCCATGTCGCCGCTCTTCACGGCCTCCAGTATCCTTCTCGCCTCGCTGTTCATGTGCGTCTCCCCAAAAACCGCCCTCCGGCAAGCCCGGAGGGCGTCTGCATATCTTTCAGTCCGCTTCCTTCAATACGTCCTTGTTCTGGATAAGGTATATGGCCCCGGACACCACCGTCAGCGCGGCGCATATCCAGATGAGCACCCGGCCCATGGGCTCCGTGAAGCCTATGCCCAAGGCCCGGAACAGGAGGATGGCCCCCAATGACACGTCCTGGACGAAGGTCTTGACCTTCCCCCAGATGTTGGCGGCCACCACCCGGCCCTGCTCCGCCGCCGACTGGCGGATGCCGGACACCAGAAACTCCCGGAACAGGATGATCACCAGCGCCACGGGAGGCACGGGCCCCTCCGGTATCAGCAGGATCATCACGGAGTAGTTCAGTATCTTGTCGGCCAGCGGGTCCATGAACTTGCCCAGGTTGGTCACCAGGTGCCGGCTGCGGGCGATGCGCCCGTCGGCCATGTCCGTGAGAGACGCCGCCACGTACAGGATGAAGCTCAGCCAGGCCCACACGGCCCCGCTGAGCAGCAGAAACACGGCCATCAGCACCGTCATGGCGATGCGGGCCACGGTCAGCTTGTTGGGAAGATTCAACCCGTTCCACCTCGTTTCGTTTCCTATCCTATTTTATATAAACCGGCCGCCGCTGTCAACCGATTTTGTGGTTGCCCCGGCGGCGGATATCGTCTATAATGACATAAACATTCAGACCATTCTGGAGGTGCCGTCCATGAACGAGTCCCGGCGCTCCCCCGCCCGGCTGGCGGGGACCTTCGCCCTGTGCATCCTGCTGGCCGCGTCGGCGGTCCTCTCCCTCTGCGCCCCGGCCCTGGCGGCGGACAGGCCCGCCCCGGCCCGGATCGTCGACCCGGCCACCCTGGACATGACCGCGCCCAACGCCAAGGCCAAGGCCCTGGTGACCGAGGCCATGCGCTACGGCGGCATGACCCGCGCCCAGGCGGTGGCGGCGGGCCTGCCCCTCTATAACGGCAACTGGTGCGCCAGCTTCGTGGGCCTGTGCGCCAAGAACGCGGGCGTGGGGGACGCCATCCCCTACAACTCCGCCTGGCCCAACGAGAAGCGGATGTATGAGGACGTGATCGCCGCTGGCGGCATCCGGGTCACCGTGCCCCAGGTGGGCGACCTGGCGTTTTTCGATTTCAACGATACCGCGGGCTTTGACCTGCAGTCCCTCAGGCACGTGGCCATCGTCTGCGGCATCGACCGGTCCACCGGCGAGATCTACATGGTCCAGGGAAACGCCCACACCTCCGAGGCCGGGGGCTATGCCAAGTCCAACGTCTGCGTGGTGGGCGCCCCCTGCCCCTTCTGCGAAGGGCTCAACAACTCCCTGCGCTATGCGCCCGGCGACCCGCGGATCGCCGCCTACGTGCGGCCCGACTGGAGCGGCAGCCACGTGAAAAACGGCCTCATCATGGAGGACAACAAGTGGTACTACTATGAGAACGGCAAGCGGCGCACCGGCTTCGTGGACATCGGCGGCCAGACCTACTATTTCAGCCCCGAGACCGGCGCCCGCATGAACAGCGGCCATATCGTCATCGGCAAGGACATGGACCAGCTGATCTACTTCCTGGCCAAGGACGGCACCGTGGAAAAGGCCCAGTGGAAAGAGCTCAACGGCAAGACCTACTACCTGGACCCCGAGGACGGCCACGCCGTGAAAAACTGCATCCGCACCATCGACGGCAAGAAGTATTACTTCGACGTCTACGGCATCCGCAAGTCCGGCCTCGTCACCCTGGACGGCAAAAAGTACTACTTCTCCCCCAAGACCTTCGTCATGGTCACCGGCTACGTGAAGACCGAGGACGGAAAGCACCGCTACTTCTCCCTCACGGACGGGCACATGCTGAGCGGCGGCTGGATCAAGGTCAACGGCTCGAACCGGTATTACGCGGACAAAAACGGAGCGCTGTACACCGGCTTCAGGACCATCGGGACCAGGAGCTACTACTTCTCCGTCAAGGACGCCCACATGCTGCGCAGCGGCCTGGTCACCGGCCCGGGCGGCAAGCAGTACTACGTGGCCAAGGACGGCCACGCCATGAAGGACGGCTGGGCCCATGGGCCAAACAACTGGTGGTACTATCTGGACAAGACCGGCGTGGTCATCGACAGCGTCCAGCGCGCCACCCGCCCCACGTATATCCCGAAGGTGTAAGCCTATGGGCACATCCGTCACCGGGCGGTTCGCCCCCAGCCCCTCGGGATACATGCACATGGGCAACCTTCTGGCCATGCTGCTGGCATGGCTGGATGTCTGCGCCTTGGGCGGCCGGATCGTCCTTCGGATGGAGGACCTGGACCCGGTCCGCACCACTGCGGAGTACGCCCGGACCATCGCGGACGATCTTCGCTGGCTGGGCCTGGACTGGGACGAGGGCTGGCCGGACCCGGCCTATGCCCAATCCAGCCGCACGGACCTTTACGAGGACGCTTTCCATGACCTGGAGCGCCGGGGCCTGGTGTACCCCTGCTATTGCAGCCGTGCCCAGCGGCTGGCCGCCTCCGCCCCCCACCCCGGGGAGGACCATCGGGACCACGGCTGCCGGTGCCAATACCTCACGGCGGCGGAGCGCTCCGCCCTGGAGGCCGCCGGGCGGCGACCCGCCTGGAAGGTCCGGGTGCCGGACGAGACCGTCACCGTGATGGACGGCCACTATGGCCCCTTCTCCCAAAACCTGGCCCGGGACGTGGGCGACTTCATCATCCGCCGGGCGGACGGGGTGTACGCCTACCAGCTTGCGGTGTCCGTGGACGACATGCTCATGGGCGTGACCCGGGTGGTGCGGGGCCGGGACCTTCTGGACTCCGCCCCCCGTCAGGCTTGGCTCATCCGCACCCTGGGCGGCACACCGCCGGAGTTCTGCCACGGGCCGCTGCTGATCTCCGAGCACGAGAAGCTATCCAAGCGGCTGGGCAGCCTCAGCACCCAGACTTTCCGCCGGACGCACACGCCGGAGGCGCTGCTGGGCCAGCTGGCCCACCTGGCCGGGCTGCTCCCTGCCCCGGAACCCATCAAAGCAAAAGACCTCGTCCCCCTATTCGACTGGGACAAGGTACCCATAAATGACATCCCGCTGGCATAGACCAGCGGGATGATTTTTCATTTCTCGCACTTTGTCTTGTCCGCCTGCTTCCGGCAGGTGACCACCCGGCCCTTGGCCTCCGGGTCGTCCAGGATGATCTCCCCCACCGCAGGGGCGCATATGACGCCCCTGCGGGGATTTTTCACGCTATCGATGGCCGTGAGTACAGAGGCCTCCACCTCGGACTTCTCAAAGGACAGGTCCGTGCCGGTCATCTCGCAGTCGATGAGCTTCAGGTCCTTGCAGTAGCACAGGGGCTGGGTGCCCTCTATCTTGCAGCGGACGAGGGTCAGGCCCTCGGAGTACCAGGCCAGGTACTCCCCCTTTACCACGCTGTCCTTCACGGTGATGTTCCGGCCGTGCCAGAAGGCGTCCTTGGTGTCGAACACGCAGTTTTCAAACACCGCGTTCTGGACGTACTGGAAGGAGTACTTGCCCGTGAAGCGCACGTTGCGGAAGGTCAGGTTCTCGCTGCGCATCATAAAGTACTCGCTGACGGCGGTGGTGTCCTCCATGCGGACGCCCCGGACGGACCAGCCGAACTCCGGCGAAACGATGTCGCAGTTTCGGATGGTCACGTCGTCGCACTCCCGCAGGGCCTTGATGCCGTGCAGCTTCGTGCCGGTGATCTCCACATGCCGGGAATACCACAGGGCCGCCCGGCAGTTTTCCGTCATCTCCGAGTCGGCAATGCGCAGGTCCGTGTCGTGCCAGAAGGGGTAGCGCAGGTTGCAGAAGCACCGCTCCACCGTGATATCGCTGGACTCCTTCAGGGCGCTCTCCCCATCCGCGGGGCCGTCAAAGGCGCAGTCCGCCACGGTCAGCCCCTCGCTGCCGTACAGGGCCCGCTCCTCGTCAAAGGTCTTGTTTTGAACGATGTCCATGAAATACGCCTCGTTTTCCTGTTGTCGCTGGCATTATACCGCGCTTGCAGGAAAACTGCAAATACTTGTTATGAATGGCGTGATATAACTTTTACGCATATCACCGCAGGGCGTCCACCATGCTCTTCACATACTCCCCCACGGGGCCCACGGCGTCCCGGCCGTACTTCTCGATGATCTTGACGATGGCGGAGCCCACGATGGCCCCGTCGGACAGGGCCGCCATCCTGGCCGCCTGCTCCGGGGTGGAGATGCCGAAGCCCACGGCACAGGGGATAGACGTGTTGGCCCGGATGAGCTTCACCATGGCGCCGATGTCCGTGGTGATCTCGGTGCGGGTGCCGGTGACGCCCAGGCTGGACACCACGTACACGAACCCCTCCGCCG
>CANQIH010000056.1 GCA_947624035.1 uncultured Oscillospiraceae bacterium
ACAGGTCACAAGGGTGAGCAGCTCCCGCCCCGGCTGAATGAGTATCTCGTCGATGTCGTCCGGGTCAATGACCTTTATCTCCGCCACCCGATAGACCAGCGTCTCCCATAGGTTTGTGATCCGTACCTCGTCTCCGGGTTTGAGGATGTCGATATAGCGAAAGTACGGCGCTCCGTACCACCCCCGGTGGGCGGCGATCACGCAGTTGGTGTTCTCGCCGCCGATGGGCAGGCTCGTCTGTGAAAGATGGACCGCACCCGCCGCCATGTTCTCGCTGGTGGCGCCCAGGTAGATGGGCAGCTCCACATTCATAGCGGGAATGTCTATCACGCCGATGGTGTTGCTCTCCACGCCGTAGTCGGTCAGGGAAAAGGATGGCTGTTGGTATGCCCAGGCGTCGCAAAGCCCGGACTGTCCATTGGCATATATCTCCCGGTTGTACTCCTGCATGGCAGCGAAAAGCTCCGGGTAGTCGTTTGGCAGCGGCTCCTCCGTTCCAGGCGTATCCACATACTCAAAGGAAATGCCCTGCTTCCCGGCCTTCGCCGTTTCTGCCAGCTCAAAAAACTCGCTCACGGCGACATGGGCATCATGCTCCAGTTTCCAGCCCATGATCTGCGGCCAGAGGCAATACACCAAGCCAGCGGCAAAGACCAAAAGCAGAATGATTAGGTCATCCTGGCCGTATGCGGTGATCTGTGATGTGGCGGTGGTTGGATTCTTCCGGGTGAAGTTGATATTGACGCCCTTTACGGCAACGGAGGATGTGATCGTCAGCTTGTTCCCATCGGTCTTTACCGTCACCTTGTCATCCGAGGAGGTGACCTTATAGTTTTCCAGGACTTTATTGGTATCGTTGAGGACAAGGGTATATTTGCCGCCGCTGTATGCCATTTCCTGCTGAGGCGGCGGGGCATTTTTGCTGTTGGCAAAGCTGGGCAAAGTGTTGTAGGATTGCATATCGGCCACAATCTGATCGTACACGGCCTTGACCTCACTGTTGGCCCCACCGCTGCATACGGAGTTGATCACCTTGTTGTCCGTGCAGGAATACGGCTCAGAAGTATTGCGTACTCCTACGACGATTTCCCAAATGACCATCTGCGTGGCGGTGTATTGACTGCCGTAGCTGCCGGGCAGATTGGATTTGTTTCCCTCCGCACCGCAGAGGAGAGCCAGCTTGATAGCGTTTTGCTTCGCTGTGCCGAGATCATTCCACACGGATGCGGCGCTGATGGTCACGACGTTGCCGGCAAATAGGAGCTTGCCCGGCTCCAGGCAGTACGCCGGTTCATCGTTGGCATATATGGTATGCCGTGCTGTGTTGTATCCGCCGACGACCCTCCCTGCATAGCTGAAAGAGCTTGCATAGCGGATGATGTTGCTGTTAGAATCATAGCACCCCCGAACGTCGATGGTCGCGGTGCCGGAAGCGGACATGACAAACGGAACCACGCTGGGCAGAAAATCATCCGGGGCAAAAAATATGCCCTCGCCCCAGGGCTGCCCATAAAAAGATACGCCATCTATGATAGGAGATTCATCTTCCGGCACCGGGGAGGGGCTGGCCTCCGTTTCCGGCTCTACTGTTTCCTCCGGCTGTGGAGATGTGGTTTCCTCCGCTACGGGGGGAGCAGTTTCTTCGGACGGAGCGGCCTCCGGTTCAATGGTCGTCTCCGGTGATTCCGGCGTCTCTGACGGTTCGTCCAGGATTTCGCTGTCCGTGTCAGCAGGCAGAGATTCCGGGGGAGTGGTCGCTTCTGCTTCCGGGCTGGGCGTGGCTTCTCCGATTTCTTCGCTGGGGTCCTCCGCAGGGATGATCTCATCTTCGGTGGCATACGCGCCCAAGGGGAGTAGGCCAAGCGTCAGCACCATGGCAAGCAGGAGGGGAATAATGCGCTTCAAAGTTTTCAATTTGTAACCTCCTTGCGCGTAAAATATGATATAATAGGTTTAACAAAATCGAAAAGCAGGGCTCGCGTACCCTGCTTTTCAGACCCATGAGATGTGTTTGCCGATTGACGTGCCGTGCTAATTCCGTGCTAAATTGACGTTGTAAAACGGGATAGATTGAGACGATCCAGAACGATACAAAATAGCAAGCGGTTCTCAATTTTTCCTTGTATCATGCGTGTTTGCTGGCACGGCAAGACACCAAGTAACACGCGGTAACATGAGCGGGTTGGCACTCCTAAGCGGTGGTTCGTTCCAATCCAAATACAGCTCATAATTGAATAAAAACTCGGTATGCCCCAGTAGCTCAGCGGATAGAGCATTCGCCTCCTAAGCGGCAGGTCGGACGTTCGAATCGTCTCATGGGTGCCACGTCAGGAAAGCCCTGAAGATGCTGGCGCTCCGCGAAAGCGGGGCGCCAGTCATCGGTCAGGGCTTTCCTTCCTTTTTCCCATCGCAAACGCTTTCGCTGGTTTGCGATGGGAGCCCTGAGGGTCAAGGGCCTTTCTCCTTTCCTCCAAAAGGCCGGCGTGCCCCGTGGGGACCCCGAAGCATGTACAGACGGGCCTCCGTCAGTTGTCCCCTCTGTACTCGTCCTCCAGGACCTGGGGGATGAAGCGGCGGGCGAAGCGGCCCTTGCCCCGGCCGATGAGGTAGAAGTAGCCGATGACGGAGAACACTGCCGCGCCGATGAAGTTCACAAAGAGGTCCTTCATGGTGTCCCGCAGTCCCGGGTCCAGGTAGCCGCCCAAGCCCAGGGCCATCTGCTCCCCGCCGGTCACCACGATCACGTCCTGGATGTCCTGGATGACCACGGGGGTGTTGCCGCCGGTGGGGTCCAGCGCCACGGTGGAGATGGTGTTCAAAATGGCGTCCTTCTGCATGTCCTTGAGGAAGAACGTGTCCATGGCGCACTCAAAAAACTCCCACAGCACGCCGATGGTCATGGAGAAGCAGAACGCGACGATGGCAAGAAACACCGGCGAGAGGGACAGGGAGAAACGCTCGTTTCTATCCAGCATATCCACCAGGGAGAAGCCCACGGCGGCGCAGAGAAAGCCGTTGAGCGTGTGCATCACGGCGTCCCAGCCGGGGAAGGTGGTGTAGTAGGACCGTATCTCCCCCAATATCTCCGCGGCGAAGATGAACAGCAGGATGACGATCTCCATGGTGTCCGGGAAGTCAATGCGCAGCCGGTGCTCGATGAAGGCCGGCATCAGAAACAGCACCAGCGTCAGCGCGCACAGGAACACGTTCTCGTAGTCCCCGTTGAAAAATTGCCGGATCATGGTGAGGATGACCAGCGCCCGAAGCACGAAGTAGACCGCGGTCACAGCCGGCTTGCGGCGGACCGTCTCTCTCAGCCCCTGTAGTTTTGGCGAAGGCCTCTTTTTCACGGTACATCCCTCCTGCGCTATATAATAGAATATTTATCTCCTGGATGCAAGAGGGAACGCCGGGGCGGACTGGCCGGGGCGATTGAATTTCCGGCCGGTCCGTGTTAATATAGCTGCTGAAAGGGGGCGGGACCATGAAGAGCGTTTCCGCAAAAATACCGGGCGTGGCGCTGTGCGCCGTCATAGCCGGGCTCGCCACGGCGCTGTCGGGCATCAGTGTGGGGGGCTTCTCTCTGGAGGTGGTGGGCGCGCCGGTGTTCGCCATCCTCACCGGCATGGTCATCACGCTGGTCTGTCCAAGCCTGGCGGGAAAGGAGACCTTCAGCGGCGGCGTCAAATTCACCTCCAAGAAGATCCTCCAGTGGGCGGTCATCATCCTGGGTTTCTCCCTGGACCTGGGCACCATCGCCAGCGTGGGCGGCAAGAGCCTGCCGGTGATCATCTCAACTATCAGCATCTCCCTGATCGTGGCCTTTTTGCTGTGCAGGGTCCTGCGCATGGACGGAAAGGTGGCCACGCTCATCGGCGTGGGGTCCTCCATCTGCGGCGGCTCCGCCATCGCGGCCACGGCCCCGGTGATCGACGCGGACGACAGCCAGGTGGCCCAATCCATATCGGTCATCTTTCTCTTCAACGTGCTGGCGGCGCTGATCTTCCCGGCCTTCGGCCGCGCCATCGGCTTCGGCTCGGAGGGCTTCGCGGTGTTCGCGGGCACGGCGGTGAACGATACCTCCTCCGTGACGGCGGCGGCCTCCACGGCGGAGAGCATCTACGGCGTGGACGGCATCCTGTCCGCGGCGGTGACGGTGAAGCTCACCCGGACCCTGGCCATCATCCCCATCACCCTGGCGCTGGCCCTGTGGCGGACCCGGCAGGCCAAAAAGAGCGGCGGGGAGGGCGGCAAGTTCTCCATCAAGCAGATATTCCCCTTTTTCATCCTGTACTTCATCGCCGCGGCCCTCATCACCACCCTGGTAGGGCTGCTGCCGGACAGCGGCCTCACGGCGTTCTACGGCGGCCGGTTCGTGCCGGCCATGAAGTGGCTGGCGAAGTTCTTTATCGCCATGGCCATGTGCGCCATCGGCCTCAATACCAACATCGTGGACCTGGTGAAAAAGGGCGGCAAGCCCATCGCCCTGGGCTTCTGCTGCTGGGCGGCCATCACGGCCATGTCCATCGGCATGCAGCATCTGACGGGGATATTCTACACGGACCTGTAAAGATATAAAAAATCACCCGGCCAGGGGCATGACCCCTGGCCGGGCTTTTCATAGGGCGCTGTGTTCGGCTTCTCTTGTGAGGGAGGTTTTATCGCGGCGCCCTATGTAAACGGGGGATTCAGGCATTGAAGACGTACTTGTCCAGCCGGTCGCAGGCCTCCTGGATGCGGGAGAAGGGGGAGGCCACGTTCAGGCGGATGTGGCAGGGTCCGCCGAAGCGGCGGCCGTCCTGCCAGCCCACGCCAACGTCCCAGCCGGCCTTCAAAAGCTCGTCCAGGGTCTTGCCGTGCTTGGCGCACCAGCCGGTGCAGTCGGCAAAGATCATGTAGGTGCCGTCCGGGTCGGTGGCGGAGATGCCGTCCACGCTGTTGAGGTACTTGGAGGTGTAGCGGCAGTTGCCCTCCAGCACCTGCTTCAGCTCCTCGGTCCACTCCGCGCCGCCGTCGCTGTAGGCGCCGATCAGGGCGTGCATGCTCAGTACGTTCTGCTCGTTGTAGTGGGTGCTGGCGGCGTAGAAGTTGATGCGGTCACGCAGATACTTGTTGTAAATGATGTGGTAGCTGCCGATGAGCCCGGCCAGGTTGAAGGTCTTGGAGGGGGCGTAGATGGCCACGGTATTCTGCTTGGCCCACTCGCTGACGCTCTGGGTGGGGATGTGCTGGTGGCCGGTGAAGGTGATGTCGGCCCAGATCTCGTCGCTGATGACGATGCACTCGTTCTTCTCAAAGACCTCCATGGCCTTCTCCAGCTCCCAGCGCTCCCAGACCCGGCCCGCCGGGTTGTGGGGGGAGCACATGATGGCCAGGTGGCAGTTACTGGCCTTGAGCTTGGCGTCCATGTCCTCGAAGTCCATGCGGTAGACGCCGTTCTCGTCCTTTACAAGCTCACTGCGGACGGGCACGCGGCCGATGTACTCCACGTCCGCGCAGAAGCCCAGGTAATAGGGCGCGTGCAGGAACACCGCCTCGCCCGGCTGGGTCAGGGTCTGGACGCAGGTGGTGACGCAGCCGTGGACGCCGTTCTCGTAGCCGATGGCCTCCTCGGTGAGGCCGGTCACGTGGTGGTGGGTCTCCTGCCAGCGGATGATGGACTGGGCATACTCGGGCCGGTGGGAGAAGTAGCCGTACAGCGGGTGGCTGATGCGCTCCTGCAGGGCCTGGGTGACGGCGGGGGCGGTGGCGAAGTTCATGTCGGCCACCCACATAGGGATGGAGTCGAAGCCATCCTTGGGCGCGCCGGGCTCGTTGCCCCAGACCCGCTTGCCGATATTGTCCACCGCCGTGGAGTCCTTGCCGTGGCGGTCGATGATAGATGTGAAATCGTACTTCATAATATCAAATTCCTCCTAAGATCAGTCCGCAGTGTTGGAATCGGCCAGGGCCCGCTGGATGGTCTCCTGCTTGTGGGCGGCCAGGCGCTCGGGGGAGACCCACTTCATCTTCAGGGTGATGAGGGGGATGACGAACATCACCACCAGCTCGCCGATGCACAGAGCGGCGGCCTTGGTGTCCAGATTGATGAACAGGTTATAGATGATCGTGACGCAGAAGATGCTGCCGGCCACGGAGCACAGGTTCCAGACCCACTTGGGATAACGCAGGCCCCTCTTTTCCCACTGCTCCGGGAACTGCTTGGGCAGCTTCAGGCAGTAGAGGTTCATGATGAAGTTGATGATCATGGTGGGGATCATGGTGTTGCCCACGACGCCCTCGATGTCCAGCCCGGTCACCAGGGGGATCATGCTGACGGCGTACAGCACCACATACAGCACCCAGGGATAGCCGCCTTTTGTTGTTTTCTTGAAGACAGCGGGCAGCCACCCGTCATCGGACACCCGCAGGATGGGAGAGCGCATGTAGGCCAGCACGCCCAGCATGGTGGAGGCCACGGCGCAGATGCCGCCGCCCACCACGAAGAAGATGTACAGACCGTGAGGCAGGATGGCCTGGGCCGTGACGCTGATGTTCTGGCCCGCCACCTCCTCATAGGGCAGAGCGCCGCTGGCCACATAGCCGATCAGGGCGTAGATCACGGCCACCACGGCGGTGGCGATGATGGAGGACAGGGGGATGGTGCGCTTGGGGTTCTTGGTGACGCCGCCCATGGAGGTCATGGCGGCGGTGCCCATGCAGGCGAAGCTCATCATGGACAGGGAGGCCATGAAGCCGCCCATGCCGCCGCGCCAGAAGCCGCCGTCGGCGTTGGAGAAGAAGCTGGCGGGGTCTACCTTGGGCACGCCGAAAGCCACGAACAGGCACAGGGAGATGATCAAGGTGCCGGTGATCACATTTTGGATCACGGTCAGCGCGTGGGAGCCGCGGATGGTGCACAGAAAGCCCAGGGTCAAAACCAGAATGGCAAAAGGCGTCTGGAAATTGTTGATCTGAGGCCAGAGCTGCGCCGCGAATTGGGTGATGGCCAGGGAGTGGCCCGCCAGCACGAAGGCGGACGCGATCTGGAACCAGGCCGCGACGCCGGTGAGAAGCGGCGGGAAGACCATGGACCGGGCGTCATAGTCGCCGCCGGGGATGACGAACATGGACCCGAAGGCCATAGAATTCCAGAAGGCCAGCAGCATGTAAATGCAGCCCACACTGCACACCAGCACGATGGAGCGGCCACCGTAGGCGATGCCGGAGCCCATCATGATGAAGATGCCGGTGCCGATGCCGCCGCCGACACACAGGCCGATCAGATTGATCAGGCCTAATTTCTTTCCTTTTTCTTCCATGTTTAGTTCCTCCTCAGTATACTCCTTGTTTCTCTGTTTGTCACGGTCTTACAGCCACGCACTCGATCTCCACCTTCGCCCCCTTGGGCAGGGCCGCGGCCTGGAACGCCGCCCGGGCGGGGTAGGGCTCGGTAAAGAACTGCGCGTAGACATCGTTCATGGCGCCGAAATCAGCGATGTAGGCCAGCAGGACCGTGGTCTTCACCACGTCCGCCATAGTCATGCCGGCCTGGGCCAGGATGGCTTGGATGTTGGTCAGGCTCTGGCGGGTCTGGCTCTGGATGCCGTCCCCGGCGAAGGCGCCGGTCGCGGGGTCGATGGGCAGCTGGCCGGAGACGTACACCGTCTGGCCGGCCCGGATGGCCTGGGAGTAGGGGCCGATGGCGGCGGGCGCCGCCGGGGTGCTGATGGCTTCGTTGGACATGGCATGACCTCCTAAAATCGATATAGTTTTTATTAGACGATAAATTTCTTATCATTTCCTGGCATCATTGTACATCACTTGTCAAAGGTTGTAAATAATTTTCTTATCGGCATGATATAAAAATTATCACCATGTTTTTGTGCAGCCTGACCAAATCTGCGGAAAAGTCATTGCTATTTGTCGGGAGCTATTGTATGATAAGAGCCGAAGTGAGAAAAAATATATCACGGCGAGAATCACAGGAAGAAGGGTATCCCATTGACTGACAAGGAAGTTTTGCAGCGGTATATCGACCTGGTCCCCTTCCTGGGGGCGGTGCTGGGCAGCGGGTGCGAGGTCATCGTCCACGACCTGGCGGACCTGGACCACTCCCTGGTGGCCATCTGCAACGGCCTGTCCGGCCGGGAGCTTGGCAACCCCATCACCGACCTGGCCCAGGCCCTGATCCGGCGCAGCGCCCACTCCGACGCGGACTATCTGGCCAACTACACCGGCCGGACCAAGAACGTGGAATTCCTGTCCTCCACCTACTACATCAAAAACGAGGGGCGGCTCATCGGCCTTCTGTGCGTGAACAAGGATATGACTGCCGTCCAGGAGGCCGCGGACTCCTACCGGGCGCTGCTGGAGCGGTTCAACCTGGCCGCGCCCCGGGAAAGCGAGTTCATCGAGACGCTGGACAATCCCGTCTCCGCCATCATGCACACCCGCATCGCGGACATCATCGCCCAGGGGGGCAAGACGGCCTCCCGCATGACCCCGGCGGAGAAGGCCGCCGCCGTCCGGCGCATGAGCGAGGACGGGGTGCTGATGATGAAGGGGGCCGTACCGGAGATCGCCCAGCAGCTGGGGGTGTCCGTGCCCACGGTGTACAGGTATCTGAACAAGGAGAAGGAGAGGAATACCGCCGGATAACGTCTTTGCCCGCTGTTTATGACTAAATTATTAAATCGTATGGACCGGGCACGAAAATGGTTCCATTTTCGTGCCCGGTTGTGTTATACTGTGCAGCGGCTGACGCGGTATGTCCGCGGGAGCCAAACACGATCATATCACCGGATGGGGTGCGTATGGAAAAGGCCAAGCCAAAAGTGGATCGCCTGGGGCGGCTCATGGGCCGCCTGAACGGGCTTTACGAGCGGCGCCCGGTCATCTTCTCCGCGGCGCTGGCGGCGCTGCTCGTGCTGGCGCTGGAGATGCTGGGCCGCCACTCTCCGGTGAAGGGGGCATTGTTCCTCTTCACCCACCCGGTGAACTTCCTTGTGAACGCCCTCATCATCCTCACGTCCCTGGCCCTGTGCCGCCTTTTTCACCGCCGGGGCTACTTTGTGAGCCTGGCGGCGGCCCTGTGGCTGCTGCTGGGTATCGCCAACGCTGTGGTGCGGTGCTTCCGCTCCACGCCCCTGGAGGCGGTGGACATCTCCATCCTGCCCTCCGCCATCACCGTGGTGGACGTGTACATAGACACCTGGCTCATCGTGGTGCTGGCGGCGCTGCTGCTGGCGGGCCTGGGGGCGCTTGTGTACGCCTTTTTCAAGGCGAAAAAGTATGAGCCCCACTACAAACAGGCGGCGGCCTTCGTGCTGGCCTGTGCGTCCCTCACCGCCCTGGGCTACGGCGCCACGGTCTGGGGCCAGGAGGAGCGGTCGGAGATATACGCCAACATCATGGACGCCTACGACCATTACGGCTTCGTGTACTGCTTCTGCACCGGCGCCGTGGATAGGGGCGTCGACGAACCGGAGGTCTACTCCCAGTCCGACGTGGACCGGCTGGTGAAGAGCCTGGAGCCGGGGGCCGTGCCGGAGGTGGAGCCGGACATCGTCATGGTGCAGCTGGAGTCCTTTTTCGACGTGTACCGCCTGGACGACGTGACCTGCGAGGGGGACCCCATCCCCGTGTTCCGGGAGCTGAAGGAGAACTATTCCTCCGGCTTTCTCACGGTGCCCTCCGTGGGCGCCGGCACGGCCAACACGGAGTTCGAGGTGCTGTCCGGCATGAGTCTGGACTTCTTCGGCCTGGGGGAGTACCCCTACATGACCGTCCTCCAGGAGGAGGCATGCGAGACCGTGGCCACGGACCTGAAGGACCTGGGCTACACCGCCCACGCCGTCCACAACAACACCGGCACCTTCTACATGCGCAACAAGGTGTTCGCCCAGCTGGGCTTTGACACCTATACCTCCATCGAGTTCATGAACGGCATCGAGTATAACCCCATCGGCTGGGCCAGGGACGAGATACTCACCGGGGAGATCATGAAGGCGCTGGACAGCTCCGACGGCCCCCACTTCGTCTTTGCCATCACCGTCCAGGGCCACGGCAAGTACCAGCCGGGCGTGGACAGCGCCGAGGCCGAGGGCTTGGACATCGCCTGGGTGGACGACGAGGAGGACGAGGACGCCTTCGCCTACTACGTGGGCCAGCTCCGGGAGACGGACGAGTTCATCGGCCAGCTCCGGGACGCCCTGGAGGAGCGGGGCAAGCCGGCGGTGCTGGTGCTGTACGGGGACCACCTGCCCAACTTCGACATCGGCTCCGGCCAGCTGGAGAACGGTGACATCTTCCAGACGGAGTACGTCATCTGGGACAACATGGGTCTGGTGCCGGAGGACATGGACCTGAGCGCCTACCAGCTGTCCGCCCGGGTGCTGGAAGACGTGGGCATCGGCGGCGGCGTCATGACCCGCTACCACCAGCAGATGGCCGGGAGCCCCGACTATGACACCGGCCTGCAGCTTTTGGAGTACGACACCCTCTACGGGGACTTTTGCAGCTACGGCGGCACCAACCCCTACACCGCCTCGTCCCTGCGGATGGGCCTTTATCCCATCGTCGTCAACGGCGTGGACGTCCGGGAGGGGCCGGACGGGACCCTGACCCTCACCGTCACCGGCGAGAACTTCACGGACTGGAGCCGCGTCGCCCTGGACGGCGACGAGATGGACACGGTGCTGAACGCCGACGGCACGGTGTCGGCTGAATTGGAGGAGATGCCGGAGAGCGGCGCGGTCCTGACGGTCCGGCAGCGGGCCGCCAACAAGTCCGGCGTCCTGGCCGAGAGTGAGCCGTACATCTGGCCGTAAGAAAACAAAAAACACCCCATGGGAGAGGCAGCGCCTCTCCCATGTTTTTTTTACACCGATCTTACCGTACCGCGATAGAGGATTTTATCATAGGTGCGTTATGCTTTACATCGTGAAGGGGAAATGACCCGCACAAATCAAAGATCATAAGGAGAGAACATGTCATGAAAAAGATCAGTAAGATCATCTGGACCGCCTTGGCGGCAGTCATGGTCCTGGGTTGCTTCAGTACGGGCGCTTTAGCAGCAGATCTGAAAGGCACTGTGGCTACGGATGGCTCCACCTCTATGGAAAAGGTCATTGGCGCTCTGGGCGAGGCGTTCATGGAGGCCGAGCCGGACGTGACCTTTACATATAACCCAACCGGCTCCGGCTCCGGCATCCAGGCGGTCAGCGAGGGCCGCTGTGACATTGGCCTTTCCAGCCGCGCCCTGAAGGA
>CANQIH010000057.1 GCA_947624035.1 uncultured Oscillospiraceae bacterium
TCGTCTACTTCCAGCCCCTGAGCGAAGAGACCTTCCGGGGCATCGCCGCCCTCATCCTGGGCGAGCTCCGGGACGTGATGGCCGAGCGGAAGATCGACTTTAGCTGGGACAGCTCCGTGGTGGACTACCTGGTGGAGAAGAGCTATTCCGTCACCTACGGCGCCCGAAACCTGCGGCGCCAGGTCCAGAAGGACATCGAGGACGCCATCGCCGCGGAGATCATCGACAAGCACAAGGGCCTTGTCCACAGCATCTCCGTCTCCGCCCAGGACGGGCAGGTAGTCATCGCGGCTATCTGATTTGTAAGTTAGCTGCCAGGCCGGAGCCTCCCCTGTGCAAGGGGAGGGGGACCGCGCTTGCGCGGTGGAAGGGTTGTTACCAAGCCAGGATATACACCCAGCTTGGTGACAATCCCCCAGACCCCGGCTGACGCCGGGGCCAGCCCCCTTTACACAAGGGGGCCTTTTTATAAGGAATCTAAGGGATCAGGATACATACATGAAGCAAAAGGATTTCTCCAAGCACCCCGTGCGGCTGTTCGCCAGCTACTACCGGCCCCACATGAAGCTGTTCCTGCTGGACATGCTGTGCGCCCTGACAGCCTGCGTGGCGGACCTGCTGTTCCCCTACGTCACCCGCTACAGCCTCAACACCCTGCTGCCGGACCGGATGTTCACCGCCTTTTTCGCGGTCATGGCCGTGCTGCTCGCGGCCTACGCCATAAAGGCGGTGTGCAAGTTCATCATCACCTACCTGGGACACCTGATGGGCGTGCGCCTGGAGGCGGACATGCGCACGGACATCCTGACCCACATCCAGAAGCTGTCCTTCTCCTTCTTTGACCACAACCGCACCGGCGTGCTCATGAGCCGGATCACCAACGACCTCTTTTCCATCACAGAGCTTAGCCACCACGGGCCGGAGAACCTGATGACCAGCGCCGTCACCATCCTGGGGGCATTCGTCATCCTGTGCACCATCTGCTGGCCCCTGGCCCTCATCATTCTCGCGGTGGTGCCCCTTTTCATCCTCTTCACCATCCACTTCAACGCCCGCATGGACGAGGCCAGCGCCCAGGTGAAGCAGAAGACCGGCGAGATCAACGCCTCCATCGAGTCGGGCATCTCCGGCATCCGCACCGCCAAGGCCTTCACCAATGAGGAGATCGAGGCGGACAAGTTCAAGGCCGCCAACGACGCCTACAAGGAGTCCAAGAAGGCCTGGTACAAGACCATGGGCATCTACCACACCGGCATCGAGTCCACCATGAGCCTCATGCAGGTGCTGACCATCGCCGCCGGCGGGTTCTTCATCATGAAGGGGAAGATGGATTATGTCGACCTCATAACCTTCTCCCTGTATGTGTCCACCTTCACCCGGCCGGTGACCCAGCTGGCGGATTTCATCGAGACCTTCACCGACGGCATGGCCGGGTTCAAGCGCTTCCGGGCCATCATGAACACCCCCGCTGACATCCAGGACAAGCCCGGCGCCGCGGTCTTGGACGAGGTAAAGGGCGACATCCAGTACGACGACGTATCCTTCTCCTACACCGATGGCGTGCCCGTGCTGGAGCACGTGAGCTTTGAGCTGCCCCACGGCAAGTGCCTGGCCGTGGTGGGCCCCTCCGGCGGCGGGAAGACAACGTTATGTCAACTTCTTCCCCGGTTCTACGACGTCACCGGCGGCGCGGTATATCTGGACGGCCACGACGTGCGGGACGTGACCCAGCAGAGCCTGCGGCGGCACATTGGCATCATCCAGCAGGACGTGTTCGTGTTCGCGGAAACCATCCGGGAGAACATCCGCTACGGCCGGCCGGACGCCACCGACGCGGAGATCGTGGCCGCCGCCGTCCGGGCGGAGATACACGACGAGATCATGGCCCTGCCGGAGGGCTACGACACCTATGTGGGCGAGCGGGGCGTGATGCTGTCCGGCGGGCAGAAGCAGCGGCTCTCCATCGCCCGGGTCTTTCTGAAAAACCCGCCGGTGCTCATCCTGGACGAGGCCACCAGCGCATTGGACAGCGTGACGGAGCAGCGCATCCAGGCCTCCCTGGACCAGCTGGCCCAGGGCCGCACCAGCATCATCATCGCCCACCGGCTGTCCACGGTGAAAAACGCGGACCTCGTGGCCGTGGTGGAGGACGAGCGCATCGTGGAGCTGGGTCCCCGGGAGGAGCTGCTGGCCGCCGGCGGCGCCTTCGCCCGGCTCTGGGAGGCCCAGGACCTGGCGGCCGGTCACATGGAGGCTATCAAACAATGACTGTGATCATCTGTATCCTCGCGTTTTTGCTGCTGGCCTATGGGGGGTTCACCTTTTTTCTCTTCTACATCGCCTGCTGGCGGTTCGAGATGGGCCCCCGGTTCAGCCGCTTTTTGGGCGGCAACGGCAAGGAGGGCCCGGACTGGGCCGCCCCGTCCTACACCGGCCTCGCGAAAAAGGGCATGGCCCTGCTGGACTCCCTGCAGCCCAGGGCCCTGCGCATCCCCTCCTTCGACGGCCTGACCCTCAGCGCCAGGCTGTACGAGAATCCCAACGCCCAGGGCGTGCTGGTGGGCTGCAACGGCTTTCGCAGCACCGGCGTGCGGGACTTCGCCGCCGCCGCGCCCTTCTACTGGCAGCTGGGCTTCTCCCTGCTGCTCGCCGACCAGCGGGCCTGCGGCGACAGCGAGGGCCGCTGCATCACCTACGGCGTCCGGGAGCGCCGGGACGCCCAGGCCTGGTGCCGGGAGATGGAGGACCGGTTCCCCGGCCTGCCTATCCTGCTGGCGGGCGTCAGCCTGGGCGGGACCACGGTGCTGATGGCGTCGGACGAGCTGCCCCCCTCCGTGCGGGCCATCGTGGCCGACTGCGGCTTCTGCTCCCCCTATGAGCAGATGGAGTACGTGGCCTACCGGACGGTGCCCTTCGAGCCCGGGGTGCGGGCGGTGCTGTTCGGGGTGGACATGTGGTGCCGGCTGCTGGCCCGGTTCAAGCTGAAGGAGTGGTCCGCCCAGCAGGCCCTCTACAAGACCGATATCCCCGTGTGCTTCATCCACGGCCAGGCGGACAAGCTGGTGCCCTACCGCTGCACCAAGGTCAACCGGACCGCCTGCGCCTCCCCGTCGGTGCTGCTGGCGGTGCCCGACGCCGGCCACGCCATGGCCATCGCCGCCGACCCGGAGGGGTATTACCAGACCGTCACGGACTTTCTGGACCAGTACTTTTTCTGACAGACGCACCAACGCCGCTTGCTTTCTCAGAAAGCAAGCGGCGTTTTTCTTTTTTGCTTTTAATTCTCTTCCAGGATGCGCGCTCCCCAGGGCTCCAGGGGCACGGCGGCCCCCGGCGCGAAGCGCTCGCCTGTGAGAAGGTCCGTCCCGTCGGCATGGGCCGTCTGCCTCCCGCCGGAGAAGTTCAGCAGGAACCGGACGGCCTTGCCCGCCCCGTTCACACCCTGGCGGACGATGACGGGGAATCGCTCTTTCGGCAGGTCCAGGCCCGCGTCCGCCGCGGCCCGGAGGAGGTAGGGCTTCAGCGTCTCGCCCGGGACCATGGTGCCCACGTACCAGGCCCGGCCGCCGCCGAAGCTGTGGCTGGTGACGGCGGCATAGCGGCCCCAATATTTGTGCTCATACTTGGCGGCGGCCTCCGCCCCGGCGCACTCCAGAAGCTCCATCCAGTGGGAGGCGGGGGCGCCGTCCACGGTCACGTCCACGGGCCGGGTGACCTGGCTCCAGCGCATACCGAACAGGTCCGTCAGCTCATGGGGCAGCGCCCCGTGGTATATCCTGGCGTGGGCATCCGCCGTGAAGCTGCGGAAGGTGGCCAGCACGGTGCCGCCGGCCTTCACGAAGTCCCGGACCCGGTGGATGAAGGGGTAGTCCGCGGTGTACAGCGCCGGGATCAGCAGCAGGTCGTACCCGCTCCAGTCCTCCTCCCGGGCGTAGAGGATGTCGCACTCGATGTTCAGCTCGTAGGCCGCCCGGTACAGCCACAGCACGATGTCGTTGTAGCCCAGGCCATTGTCCGGGGGGAACCACCCCAGGGCGGTGAGGGCCTCTACGCTGACGATGAGGGCGGCCCGGTTCTTCTTTCGCAGGCCAGCGAGGGGCGCCGCCAGCCGGGGCAGCTCCTGCCCCACCCGCTGGACCTCCTCATAGACGGGGCCGGGGGTCAGGTCGTGGCCCAGGATGCCCTTGAACCAGTTCTCCGGGCCTGTGTGGAGGGAGGCCCAATGCCAGTACATGACGCCCCGGGCACCGGAGGCCAGGTGGCTGTAGACCATGAGCCGCAGCTGCCCCGGGTAGGGGGTCACCTCCGGGATGCCCTGAGCCTGGGTCTCCGCCACATAGTACCGCCCCCCGCCCAGAGGCCGCATCTCGTCCCCGGCGAAGGCGATCTCCATGCCGGTGAGCCCGTCCTGGCTGGGGCAGTACACGTCCGTCCCCACCAGGGTCAGGCACTTGGCGGCATCGTAGTGGTCGATGCCCGGCTGGATGCCGTGGGCGTAGCCCCCCTGCTGTCCCGCCGGGGCGATGCTCCGCCAGTCGAAGTCCAGGTTATTGCTGATGAACTGGTCCGGCCGCTTATATTCGGACACGATATCCGCCTGCCAGCGCAGAAACTCCGCCGCCAGCTCCCGCTGGAAGATGGCAAACTCGCAGGCGTAGCTGCCGTTGATGGTCCCGGTGGGGTCCGGCAGGTCGTCGAAATCCGCCACCGTGTTGCTCCAGTAGGCCAGGCCCAACGCCTCGTTCATAGCCTGGACCGTGCCGAACCTGGCCGCCATCCACTTGCGGAACCGGGCCAGGACCCGGGGCCCGGCGGTGCCGTAGTGCTTGGTCTCGTTGTCGATCTGAAAGCCCACCACGTTGGGCCGCTTCGCCGTGCGGCTCACCAGGGCGCGGATGACGCCCTCCGCGTACCGCAGGTAGGTGGGGTTCGTGATATCCATGATCTGGCGGGGGCCGTACTTGCCGGGGCCGTCGCGGGTCACGGCCAGCACGCCCGGGTCCAGCTTCACGAGCCAGGCGGGCACCGCGTAGGTGGGCGTGCCCACGATGACGGAGATGCCGTGGCGGGCCGCCGCGTCGATGACCCGGTCCACATGGGAGAAGTCGTACTCCCCCGGCCGGGGCTCCTCCACGCTCCAGGTGGACTCCGCGATGCGGATGGTATTGAGCCCGGCCGCCGCCATCAGCTCCATGTCCTGCTCCAGCCGGTCATAGGGCATGTATTCCTCGTAATAGGCGGCGCCGAAGATGAGCCTGTCCTGTCCCATAGGGCGGGTCCTCCCTTCTCGTTCGTCAGAAAAAAACAGGCGCGGGGGCCCGCGCCTGTCCCATGTTCAGTTTACCGATGCCGCCCATATCCGTCAAGCGGCAGAATGTACAGATTTTCACGATTTACATTGTGCCGATTTTCTATACGTTATGCCCCGTCTCCGCAGAGGACGGCGAAGGCCTCCCAGGGCCGCAGGGTCATGGTCCCGGACAGGGCCGTGTCCGCCATACTGGAGATGAGAAGTTCCCCTCTCTCAAAGCCCTCCGGCAGGGTGAAGGACGCCTCCCGGCCGCTGAGGTTGCACACCGCCAGCAGCCGCTCACCCTCCAGCTCCCGGGTGTAGGCGAAGAGCTGTTCGTCCTCCGGCAGCAGCAGGTCGAACCGGCCGTACACGATGATCTCATGCTCGTGGCGCAGGCGGATGAGGGCCTTGTAGAAGCTGTAGACCGAGTCGGGCCGGCCCATCTGCTCCGCCGCGTTGATGTCCCGGCAATTCTCATTCACACCGATCCAGGGCGTACCATCGGTGAACCCGGCGTTGGGCCCGGCAGTCCACTGCATGGGGGTGCGGGCATTGTCCCGGCCCTTGTACCGCAGACAAGCCAGCATCCGCTCCGGGTCCATCTGGCCGCTCTCCGTCATCTCCCTGTAGGCGTTCAGGCTCTCCACGTCCCGGAAGTCCGCCAGGGAATCGAACCGGCCGTTGGTCATGGCCAGCTCCTCCCCCTGGTAGATATAGGGCGTGCCCTGCATCATGTGCAAGCACAGGGCCAGGGCCTTGGCGCTCCGCTCCCGCAGGATGGGCGTGGAGTCGTCCCCCAGCCGGGAGACGATGCGGGGCTGGTCGTGGTTGCACCAGTAGAGGCTGTTCCAGGCCTTCCCCTCCAGGCCGTACTGCCAGCGGCTCAGCACCGCCTTCAGGTCCGTGAGCCGTATCTTCCGGGTGTCCCACTTGCCGTGCTCGCCGTTATCCAGGTCCGACTGCTCGAACTGGAAGGCCATGGTCAGCTCCCGGCCGTCCTCGTTGGCGTAGAGGCAGGCCTGGTCCACCGTGAGCCCGGCGCACTCCCCCACAGTGAGCAGGTCGTACCGGCTCAGCACCTCCCGGTTCATCTCCTGCAAAAACTCGTGGACCCTCGGCCCGTTGATCACGTAGGGGCCGAAGTCGCCGTACAGCGCCCCGGGATGGACCGGGCCGTCCGGCAGGCCGGGGGTCTTGCTGATGAAGCTGATGACGTCCATCCGAAAGCCGTCCACGCCCCGGTCGCACCACCAGCGCATCATGTCGTATACCTCCTGCCGGACCTTGGGATTCTCCCAATTCAGCTCCGGCTGGAAGTCCCCGAAGGTGTGCAGGTAGTACTGCCCCGTGGCATCGTCATAGGTCCAGCAGCTGCCGGAGAAGCAGCCGCCCCAGTTGTTGGGCGGGCCGCCGTCCACCCCGTCCCGCCAGATGTAGTAGTCCCGGTACGGATTATCCCGGCTGCTGCGGCTTGCCTGGAACCAGGGGTGCTGGTCTGATGTGTGGTTCACCACGAGATCGATGACCAGCTTCATGCCCAGCCGGTGTATCTCCGCGAGCATCACGTCAAAGTCCGCCAGGGTGCCGAACTGAGGATCGATGTCCCGGTAGTCGCTGATGTCGTAGCCGTTGTCCTTGCCCGGGGACTTATAGAAGGGGCTCAGCCACAGCACGTCCACCCCCAGCTCCCGCAGATAGGGCAGCCGGGCCGTGATGCCGGGCAGGTCCCCCATGCCGTCCCCGTTAGAGTCCTGAAAGCTCCGGGGGTATATCTGATAGACCACGCTCTCCTTCCACCATGCCTTTTTCATGGGCGGTCCTCCTTGTCATATGTGCTGCGCCTATCATACCCCACCCGGCGCCTCTCCGCAAGCGCCATATCTCACTGTTTCCGCATCTGCCGCAAAAACGCCCATACCGCCCCGGCGGCCGCGGCGGCGGCATAGCCCGCCACCCACCCAAGGTGAGGCAGCGCCCCGGTCAAGTCCCCCCGGAGGACCGCCCGCTCCAGCTCCACCGCGTGGAGGAAGGGCAGCCGCTCCGCGATCTTCTGGAACGCGCCGCCCACCAGGGCCAGGTCGAACCAGACCCCGGACAGCCATGCCGTGAGATTGGTCAGCAGCGCGCCGCATATGCCGCCCACCTGTTTATCCGTGAATACGCTGCCGCACAGGAGCCCCAGCGACAGGAAGAGCGCCGCGATGGGAATGGTGAACAGGACTGCAGCCGCCACATGGACCGTCACCCGCAGGCCCAGCAGCGCCGCCGCGCCGTAGCAGACGGCGGACTGGGCCAGGCACACCGGCAGCAGCGGGACTATATAGCCCAGGATGAACGCCCCGGCGGTCAGGGGCGTGGTGTACAGCCGCTGCAAAAAGGCGCTGGACCGGTCCCGTGCCACCAGCGTGGCGGAGAACAGCGTCATGAACGACAGCCCGAACACGGCGATGCCAGGCGCCAGGCGCTCTATCTCGAAGAGGGCCACGGGGACGTTGGCCTGGATGGCGGTAAGAAGCAGCAGCAGGACCAGGGGAAAGCCCAGGCCGAAAAAGAGGTTCAGCGGGTCCCGCAGCACCTCCAGGTCGTTCCGCTTGGAAAAGGCCAGCATCCTCATACCGCACCCCCTTGTACCACCCGCACAAAGGCCTCATCGAACCTATCCGCGCCGGTCCGGGCCATGATCTCCCCCGGGGCGCCGGTGAGCAGCAGCCGGCCGCCCCTCATGATGGCCACCCGGTCGGACAGGGCCTCGGCCTCCTCCATGTAGTGGGTGGTCAGCACCACGGTGATATGCCCCTTCAGCGCCCGTATCATGTCCCACAGCTCCCCCCGGGCCAGCACGTCCAGCCCCAGGGTAGGCTCGTCCAGAAACAGTATCCGGGGCCCGCCCACCAGGGCCATGGCGATGCTCAGCCGCCGCTGCCAGCCGCCGGACAGCTTTCCCGCCCGCCGGTCCGCCGCCTCATCCAGGCCGAAGCTGCCGCAGAGCGCATCGGTACGGGCTTTGGCCTCGCTTTTCGCCAGGCCGTGGATACCCGCCATGAGACGCAGATTCTCCATGACCGTGAGATTGGGCGCCACCGCCGTCTCCTGGGGGGACAGGGCGATGACCTTTTTCACCGCCGCGCTGTCCGTCACGACGCTCTTCCCCAGAAGCCAGGCGTCGCCGGAGGTGGGCCGCGCAAGGCCCGTCAGCAGCCGTATGGTGGTGGTCTTGCCCGCGCCGTTGACCCCCAGCAGGGCCATCAGCTCCCCCTGCTCCACCGTCAGGTCCAGCCCATCCACGGCGGTCAGGGCGCCGTACTTTTTCGTGAGCCCCGCCGTTTTGATGGCCTCCATCACGTCCCCTCCCCGCGAAACCAGGCCTTCAGGCCCATATAGGCGTCGGTCAGCACATCGCTCACCGCCTCCATCTCCCAGTCCAGGTAGGACGTGGCGATCATGGACGCGATGCCGTGGACGAACACCCACATCTCCAGGTGGAACCGCTCCGCCCGCTCACGGTCCAGGCCCGTGCCCGCCATGATGGCGGGGATGACCGCCTCCATCTCCCGGCCCGGCGCCAGGGGCTCCCCCGCCCGGTCCCGCATGAACAGCAGCTTGAAAAGCTCCCGCTCCTCCCGGGCGAAGCGGATGTAGGCCATGCCGCTGGCCTTGTAGGGGGGATACTGCCCGGCGGCCATGTCGCGGCGGATGTAGGACTGATAGAGGTCATCCGCCGCCCGAAGCACCTCCCGCTGGACCTCGGCCATGCTCTCAAAAAGGCTGAAAATGGGCCGGGGGGACGAGCCCAGCCGCTCCCCCAGCGCCCGGGCCGTGAGGGCGGCGGCGCCTGCCTCCCGGGTCAGGTCCAGGGCGGCCTGTATGATCTGATCTCTCGTGAACCGGCATCTCGGCGGCATGGCGTGTTCCTCCTTGAAATAAAACTGACGTTATGCAACATCTGTTTTGTATCATAGCAGAAAACCGCCCCGATGTCAAGGGGCAATGGGGCCACTTGCCCCGGGGCCCTGGCCGATGTATAATGGAAAAATACAGAAATACAACATATGAAAGTTGAGGGTGCGCCATGAAGATCGTTGTGCTGGACGGATATACGGAAAACCCCGGCGACCTGAGCTGGGACGGTCTCGCGGAGCTGGGGGAGCTCACGGTCTACGACCGGACGGATGTGAACAGTGAGGCGGAGATCATCTCCCGCATCGGCGGCGCGGAGGTGGTGCTCACCAACAAGACGCCCATCTCAAGGGCTGTCATGGACGCCTGTCCGGGCCTGCGGTTCATCGCCATGCTGGCCACGGGCTACAACGTGGTGGACGTGGCCTATGCCCGGGAAAAGGGCATCCCCGTGTCCAACGTGCCGGTATACGGCACCCGGTCCGTGAGCCAGTTCGCCATCGCCCTGCTGCTGGAGGTCTGCCACCACGTGGGCTACCACAGCGACACCGTTCACGCCGGAAAATGGGCCGCCTGCCGGGACTGGTGCTACTGGGACTGGCCCCTCATCGAACTGGCGGGCAAGACCTACGGCCTTCTGGGCTGCGGCAACATCGGCATCCACACCGCCGAGATCGCGAAGGCCCTGGGTATGCACGTCATCGCCTACGACGCCCGTGAGACCCCCGAAGCCCGGGCCCTGGGGGTGGAGTACGTGGACCTGGACGGGCTCTTCGCCCGGTCCGACGTGCTGGGGCTGCAGATGCCCCTGTTCCCCTTCAACACCGGCATCATCAACAAAGAGAACATCGCCAAGATGAAGGACGGGGTCATCATCATCAACAACAGCCGGGGCCAGATGGTGGTGGAGCAGGACCTGGCGGACGCGCTGAACTCCGGCAAGGTGGCCGCCGCCGGGCTGGACGTGGTGTCCACAGAGCCCATCCGGCCGGACAACCCGCTCCTGACGGCCAAAAACTGCATCATCACCCCCCACATGTCCTGGGGCGCCAAAGAGAGCCGCCAGCGGATCATGGACTGCACCGTGGAGAACGTGAAAGCGTTTCTCGCAGGCCGGCCCCAGAATGTGGTGGACCCGTGAACGGGACCTTGCGGCGCGACGCCGATAGGATCGCCGCCGGGGCCATCCGGGCCGTGCTGCCGGACGAGGCGGTGCGCCGGGCGCTGGAGGACTACGTGCCCGGCGGCGGGCGGACCGTCCTGGCGGCCGCCGGGAAGGCCGCCTGGCAGATGGCCCGGGCCGCCGTGGAGGCGGTGGGGTCCGTGGACGGCGGCGTCGTGGTGACGAAGTACGGCCACGTGATGGGCGACATCCCCGGCGTGACCTGCTATGAGGCCGGCCACCCGGTGCCGGATGACAACGGCTTTGCCGCCACCGGCAGGGTGCTGGAGCTGGTCTCCGGGCTCACGGCGGAGGACAGGGTACTGTTTCTCCTGTCCGGGGGCGGCTCGGCCCTTTTTGAAAAGCCTCTGATCCCCGGCCCAGAGCTCCAGGACATCACCCGGCAGCTGCTGGCCTGCGGGGCGGACATCGTGGAGATGAACACCGTCCGCAAACGGCTCAGCGCCGTGAAGGGTGGGCGGTTCGCCCAGGCATGCGCCCCGGCGGAGGTGTTCTGCGTGGTGCTCAGCGACGTGCTGGGCGACCCGCTGGACATGATCGCCAGCGGCCCGGCCTGCCCGGACAGCAGCACCTGTGAGCAGGCGCTGGCCATCGTGAAAAAATACGG
>CANQIH010000058.1 GCA_947624035.1 uncultured Oscillospiraceae bacterium
CGACCTGGACCTGGCCGTGCGGCAGGACAGCGAGAACCCGGTGTACTACGTCCAGTACGCCCACGCCCGGATATGCTCTTTGCTCAAGACATTGGCCGAGGACGGCGTCACCCTGCCGGAGCACGCGGATGCGTCCCTGCTCACTGCCCCTCAGGAGCGGGAGCTCATCAAGGGTCTGGCCGCCTTCCCCGGGGAGATACGCAGCGCCGCTGCGGAGCTGGACCCCTCCCGCATCAACCGCTATGCCACCGACGTGGCCGCCCGGTTCCACAAGTTCTATAACGCCTGCCGCATCCGCGGCGAGGAGCCCGCCGTGGCGGGCGCCAGGCTGGCCCTGGCCGCCGCCGTGAAGCAGGTGCTGGAGAACGCCCTGGGTATACTAGGTGTAACCGCTCCAGAGAGTATGTGACGTTCGGCCAAAGACAGGCTTGTCCAAAAATATCCAGATATTTAGCCACTTTTCCAGTTTCTGGGGAAGTGGCTTGTTGTTCAGAGAACAACATATTGTAAATATTATACAAACTTGGCAAAAAGCCCCACAATACCTATTGACAGCTATTAGCATGTGTGATAGGGTGCAAGCACAACTCTACCACTACTAGTAAGAAAGAGGGATTCTCGCATGAAATCAACGGGCATCGTGCGAAAAGTGGACGAGCTGGGCCGTATCGTGCTACCGATCGAGCTGCGCCGGACGCTGGATATCGCCGAGCGTGACACCTTGGAGATCTACGTATCTGAGGACACGATCATGTTGAAGAAGTACCAACCGTCCTGCGTATTCTGTGACGGGGCCAAGAACATCGTCACGTACAAGGGCAAAAACGTGTGCAACAACTGTATAGCGGCTCTGACGGGTAAGAGTTGACCGTCAGGCACATGGGAAAGCCGGTCTCCACCCGTGGTTGGGGACCGGCTTTTTATACATCTCTCCCTCCGTCGCGGCTTCGCCGCGCAACCTCCCTCGCCAGTAGGAGGCAGGGGAACACGGCATAAATGTGCGGGCAAAGCAAAAGAGGGAGGCGCCGGGGCGTCTCCCTCTTATCTTATATTTTACAGAGCGGCCTTGGCCTTCTCCACCAGGGCGGTGAAGGCGGCGGGGTCGTTGATGGCGGTCTCGGAGAGCATCTTCCGGTTCATGGTGATGCCGGCTTTCTTGAGGCCGTTCATGAAGCGGGAGTAGTTGATGCCGTTGAGCTTGCAGGCCGCGCTGATACGGGTGATCCACAGCTGGCGGAAGTCGCGCTTGCGCAGCTTGCGGCCCACATAGGCGTAACGCAGGCTCTTCATCACGGCCTGGTTGGCCATCTTATAGTGACGGGACTTGCTGCCCCAATAACCCTTGGCCATGCCGAGGATCTTATTTCTTCTCTTGCGCGTCATCATCGCGCCCTTGATACGTGCCATCTTTCGTTATCCTCCTTATTTGTACGGGATCATGCGCTTGACAGTCGCGGCGTTGGTGCTGTCGGCGTAGGCGCCCTTGCGCAGGCCGCGCTTACGCTTGGTGGTCTTGCCATGGCCGTTGAGCAGATGGCTCTTGAAGGCGTGAGCACGCTTGACCTTGCCATTCTTGGTCAAGGAGAAACGCTTCTTAGAAGCGCTGTGGGTCTTCAGTTTCGGCATTTCAGTTCGTCTCCTTTGATTTTTCTTGCTTGGGCTGTTTCTTTTGGGGGGTCTGGGCCTTCGGCGAGAGGAACTCCGTCATCAGGCGGCCCTCCAGCTTCGCGCCCTTGTCTACCTTGGCGATCTCGGAGCACTCGGCGGCATAGCGTTCCAGCAGCTGCTTTCCCAGCTCGGTGTGCGCCATCTCACGGCCGCGGAAACGGACCGTGACCTTCAGGCGGTCACCGTCAGCCAGGAATTTTTGGCCGCTGCGAAGCTTGACCAAGAAGTCGTTCTCGCCGATGGACGGCGACATACGGATCTCCTTGACCTCAATGACGTGCTGGTTCTTCTTTGCCTCTTTCTCCCGCTTGGCCTGCTCAAAGCGATACTTGCCGTAGTCCATGATCTTGCACACCGGGGGCTTTGCCACCGGCGAGATCATGACGAGGTCAAGGTCACGCTCCTGCGCGGCCGCCAGGGCCTCTCTCGAGGACATGATGCCCAGCTGTTCGCCGTCCTCCCCGATGAGGCGGACCTGCGGTTCCCGGATCTCCTCGTTCAACGGATGAGTCGTGTTCGCTATTGCCAGAACACCTCCCTGAAAATAATACAAAAAGCGCGGATACAGGACGTATCCGCGCGCGTGAACACATGTTTCCCCGGCGAGCCGGGAGAAAGACGGTCAGCGGCCACGGCGCGCTCAGAGCGGCCGGGCGAGGACGGATACCACCGCGTCCTGCTTTGTTGCCTGAATAATATACCAGCCCGGCGGGCCTTTGTCAAGTCTATTTTGCCCTGGATGCGGGAAAATACGCGCCGGGGGCGCTTTGTCCGCCCTGGCCCGGGCGGGGAGGGCTTTAGTACTCGCTCTGGGCGGCAGGGGCGCCGGACGCGGGGGCCTCCGCTTCGGCCTGGGCGGCCTCGGCCTCCATCTGGACGGCCAGCTTCACGATGCGGCTGGTGCCCAGGCGCTCGGCGCCCAGAGCGATCATGTCCTCCGCGTCCTGGAGGGTCTTGATGCCGCCGGAGGCCTTCACCTTCACGTGGGGCTCACAGCACTCCCGCAGCAGCTTTACGTCCTCCCTTGTGGCGCCGCCGGTGGAGAAGCCGGTGGAGGTCTTGATGAAGTCCGCGCCGGAGGCGGACACGATCTTGCACATCATCTTTTTCTCCCCCTCGGTGAGAAGGCAGGTCTCGATGATGACCTTCAGGGTGTGGCCTGTGGTAACATCCCGGAGGGCCTTGATCTCCCGGAGCACGTCGTCCCAGCACTTGTCCTTCACCATGGCCAGGTCAATGACCATGTCGATCTCGTCGGCGCCGTTGGCGATGGCGTCCTGGGCCTCATAGGCCTTGACCTTGGGGGTGCTGTAGCCGTTGGGGAAGCCGATGACCGTGCATATCTTCAGTTTGTCGCCCACGTAAGCCTTGGCACCGGCCACGTGGCAGGGGGGGATGCACACCGAGGCCACGCCGTAGCGGATGCCCTCGTCGCACAGGGTCTTGATCTCCTCCACGGTGCAGTCCTGCCGCAGCAGGGTGTGGTCGCACACGCTGAGAATGTCCTTCAGTTCCATAATGGTTCCTCCTGTCACTGTATTCATATCAGGCGCTCTCCGGTCATACAGTATCGTATCAACCATGAGAGGTGCGTTTATGGACGAGGTGTTCACCGCCAACCGGGCGGAGCTGTGCGGCATGGCCGCCGCGGAGCCCCGGTATTCCCACGAGAGCCGGGGCATCCGGTTCTGTATATTCCCCCTGACGGCCCGCCGTCTCAGCGGCACGGCCGACACCCTGAACGTGGTGGTGCGGGAGTCCATGCTTCCGGACCAGGCCCTGTTCCGGGACGGGCCTGTGCGCGTCGTTGGTGAGCTGCGGTCCTTCAACAACAAGAGCGGCGTGGGAAACCGCCTGGTGCTCACGGTGTTCGCCCGGGAGATCGGCCCGGGCCAGACCGACGAGAACCGCATCGTCCTCACCGGGACGGTGTGCAAGGAGCCCATTTTGCGGGTGACGCCCATGGGCCGGGAGATATGCGACCTCATCCTGGCAGTGGGCCGCCGGTACCGCCGCAGCGATTACATACCGGTCATCGCCTGGGGCCAGCAGGCCCGGGACGCGGCCGAGGCTGCCGTGGGCACGGTGCTGACCGTCCGGGGCCGGCTCCAGAGCCGGGCCTACACCAAGCTGGTGGACGGCGAGGCCCAGGAGCGGACGGCCTTCGAGGTCTCCGCCGCGGATATATTTCCGGTGTAGGCTGTAAGAGCTTAGCTGTCACTGCGCTTTTTTCAGCTCCGACACTTCCTGCATCAGGGACTTTACGATAGACTTGAGGAAGACCATGTCCTCCTCCAGATTGTCAACCCGGCTCTTGGGCGCCAGGGTCTCCAGCAGCGTCTGGTGCCCCTCGGCCAGCAGCTTGAAATTCGGCATGACGGCGTTTTCGATGTAGGCCATGACACGGTTCTCCGATGCGTCGATCCGCTCAGACATGCGTTTCTCCGACGCATCGATTTTTGCCGACATGCGCTTCTCCGATGCTGCGATGGAGGTATCGATCCTTTCGGACATGCGCTTCTCCGATGCTGCGATGGAGGCGTCGATCAGTTCCTTGATGGCCTGCAGGTCTTGTTTTTCTAACATGGGAGTCTCCTTTCTCCGCCGCTGTCCGGCGATGGATGGGCTTTCCAGTTTGAGGAAAATGCTGTCTGTATTGTAATATATATCAACTGCGCTGTCAAATATTGAAATATTTTCCCCTTTGTACTATAATGGTATAAATCGTGAAGATAGACCCCCGCACATATTTGACAGGAGGCAGGCAACATGAGCGTATTATCCGACAGCGCCTACAGGGCCTACGAGTACCTGGGGTGCCACCGGCAGGAGGCCGGATTCGTTTTCCGGGTCTGGGCGCCCAATGCCCAGCGCGTGTCCGTCGTGGGCGATTTCAACGGCTGGGACGACACCGCCGCGCCCATGGGCCGTGACCAGGACGGTTTCTGGGTGGGCGAGGTGCCCGGCGCACAGCTTGGGCAGGTATACAAATACGCCGTGTTCGGCGCCGACGGCCGGCGCGTGCTGAAGGCGGACCCCTTTGCCCTCCACGCCGAGACCGGCCCGGCCACCGGCTCCAAGATCTGGGACATCGGGGACTACACCTGGGAGGACCGGGAGTGGATGGCCCAGCGGCCCTTCCGAAAGGTCCGCAGCGAGCCCATGAACATCTACGAGGTGCACCTGGGCTCCTGGCGCATCCGGGAGGGGGAGACGTTCCCCAACTATAAGAACATCGCGCCCGTCCTGGCGGACTACTGCCAGAAGATGGGCTATACCCATGTGGAGCTGCTTCCCATCACGGAGTACCCCTTCGTGGGCAGCTGGGGCTATCAGGTGACGGGCTACTACGCCCCCACCAGCCGGTACGGCACCCCCCAGGACTTCATGGCCTTCGTGGACATCCTTCACCGGGCGGGCATCGGCGTCATCGTGGACTGGGTGGCGGCCCACTTCCCCCGGGACGAGCATGGCCTGGCCCGTTTTGACGGCACGCCCCTCTACGAGTACTCTGACCCCCGCATGGGCGAGCACCGGGAGTGGGGCACCATGGTCTTCGACTACGGCAGCGCCGACGTGCGGGGCTTCCTCATCAGCTCGGCCATGTTCTTCCTGGAGAAGTACCACGTAGACGGTTTCCGCTGCGACGCGGTCAGTTCCATGCTCTACCTGGACTACGGCCGGAAGGACGGCGAGTGGGTGGCCAACAAGGACGGCGGCAACATCAACCTGGACGTTATTAGCTTCTGGCAGGACTTCAACATCGCCGTCACCAACTCCTACCCCGGCGCCTTCACCGTGGCGGAGGAGTCCACCGCCTTCCCCCGGATCACCGCTCCCGCGGAGGAGGGGGGCCTGGGCTTCACCTTCAAGTGGGACATGGGCTTCATGCACGACACCATCGACTACTTCAGCATGGACCCCTACTTCCGCCGGGACAACCACGACAAGATCACCTTCTCCATGATGTACGCCTTCTCGGAGTACTACATACTGGCCTTCTCCCACGACGAGGTGGTCCACGGAAAGGCCTCCATGCTGGGGAAGATGTACGGCCTCTATGACGACAAGTTCGCCTCCCTCCGGGCTCTGTACGGCTACCAGTTCGGCCACCCGGGCAAGAAGCTCACCTTCATGGGCGGCGAGTTCGGCCAGTTCATCGAGTGGAACTACCAGCAGAGCCTGGACTGGATGCTGCTGGACTACCCCAAGCACAAGGGCATGCAGGCCTACACCGCCGCCCTGGGCCAGCTCTACCTGGAGCAGCCCGCCCTGTGGCAGATCGAGGACAGCTGGGAGGGCTTCAATTGGCTCAACCCGGACGACAGGGACCGCAGCTCCGTGGCCTTCATCCGCTGGCCCAAGTCCGGCGGCAAGCCCATCGTGGTGGTGTGCAACTTCACACCCATGTACTTTGACGAATTCCACATCGGCCTGCCGGCGGCCGGCAAGCTGATCCCGCTTTTGAGCTCCGACGAGGAGCGGTTCGGCGGCGCCGGGCGGATAAGCCCGGTGATCGAATCGGAGGACGCCTCCTTCCGGGAGTTCCTTCACATGGCGCGGGTGTCTTTGCCGCCCCTCAGCGCCCAATATTTTGAGTTCAAGGAGGATGTGACCCATGCCAGAAACACTAAAAAAGCAAATGGATCAAATACTGGAAAATAAAGGCCTGGGCCGTCCGCCCCGTATCCTGCTCACCGCCGCGGAGTGTTCGCCTCTGGCCAAGACCGGCGGCCTCGCGGACGTGGTAGGCTCCCTGCCCAAGTACCTCAGGAAGATGGGCTTCGACGCCCGGGTGATGATCCCCTATCACCGGATCATCAAGGAGCGGTACGGCGACCAGGTGGAGTACCTGTTCAGCTTCGACATCCACATGGGCTGGCGCACCAAGTTCGTGGGCGTCAACCGGCTGGTTTTGAACAAGGTCACCATCTGGCTCATCGAGAATGAGGAGTACTTCGGCGGCCCCATCTACATGTCCGACCGGGAGGGCGAGCAGTACGCCTTCTTCACCCGGGCGGTGCTGGAGGCCTTGCCCCAGCTGGACTTCATCCCGGACGTCATCCACTGCAACGACTGGCACACGGGCATGCTGCCCCTGCTTTTGAAGACCCAGTATGTCTACAGCCCCCTGGGCGGCACCAAGACCCTGCTGACCATCCACAACATCGCCTACCAGGGCCTGTGCAAATTTGATTTTGTCCAGGACTTCCTCTCCATCCCCGACGGCTGCCTGGGGCTCATGGAGCGGTACGGCATGGCCGACTTCCTGAAGGCCGGGTGCGTCATGGCAGACAAGGTGAACACCGTGAGCCCCTCCTACGCCTGGGAGATCTGCACGCCGGAGTACGGCGAGGGCCTGGACGGTGTGCTGTCCATGCGGGGCGACGTGGGCGGCATCGTCAACGGCATCGACCAGTCCGTGTGGAACCCGGGGAAGGACAACAGCATCCCCGTGAAGTACACCCGCTCCAAGATGATGGGCAAGGTCCAGTGCAAGACCGCCCTGCTGGAGGCCGTGGGCCTGGAGATCAACCCCAACCGGCCCCTCATCGGCATGGTCACCCGCCTGGTGGAGCAGAAGGGCATCGAGCTCATGATGGACGCCATGGACAACCTGCTGAACGAGCGGGACTTCGCCTTCGTGCTCCTGGGCAACGGCGAGCGCCGGTACGAGGACTGGTTCCGGGGCCTGGAGGCCCGCCACCCCGGGAAGGTGTGCGCCTGGATCGGCTATGACGACGATCTGAGCCACTGGATATACGCCGGGTGCGACTTCTACCTGATGCCCTCCCGGTTCGAGCCCTGCGGCATCTCCCAGCTCATTGCCATGGCCTACGGCACCCTGCCCATCGTCCGGGAGACCGGCGGCCTGCGGGACACGGTCCAGGCCTACAACATGTTCACCGGCGAGGGGACAGGCTTCTCCTTCGCCAACATGGACGGCGGCGACATGGCCTACGCCATCCGCCGGGCCCTGGATACATACGAGGACAAGGACGCCATGGCCCAGCTCATGAAGCAGGCCATGAGCGTGGACTCCAGCTGCGACAAGTGGGCCTTTGACTACGGCAACCTCTATCTCAGCATGTTCTGAGCGGCGCGAAAAACAGAAAAAAACAGAGAAAAGCCGGACGGGACATCCCGTCCGGCTTTTTTCTATATCCAGGGCTAAAATATCAGCATGACCAGGCCGGATACGGCCATCATCACATACACCGCCTTGCGTATGAAGTCGATGTTCACCCGCTTGAACACATAGGTGCCCAGAAGGTTGCCCAGGAAGAGCCCTATGTAGCCTACTACCGTGAACCGCATGGTGTTGGCCGTCACCGCGCCGTTCAGGGCCCGGACCACCACCACGTAGAAGTTGGTGATCATGAAATAGCCCTGGATGGTGGCGAGATAGTCCTCCTTGGTCTCCGTGGTGGCGGAGAAGTAGAGGCTGGCCGGCGGGCCGCCGGTGGCGAACATGCCGCTCATGACCCCGCCTACGGCCCCGGCGATGATGCCGTTTCGCACGCCTGCCTTGATGCGCACCCGCTTGGCGACGAAGATGAAATAGAAGCTCAGCGCCGCGAGAAAGCCGCCCAGGATGCGTTTCATGAGGTCATTGTCCAGCCCCACTGCCAGGCGCACGGCCAGAAAGCAGAAGATGAAGTAGGCGACGAGGGGCACCAGCAGCAGTTTCCAGTGGATGTGCTTCCGGTAGCGGACGGCCAGAAATGTGGACTGGACAAGGGTGATCATGTTGATCATGGAGGCGGCCTGGACTGTGGAGCCCATGACGGCGGGCATGAAGATCATGCAGAAGACGCCGAAGCCGAATCCACAGATCGTGTTGAGGGCGCAGCCGATGGCGCTGGCGCATAAGGTGATGACATATTCCATATCGTAAAGTACAGTACGCGCAGGCGGGGCCTGTCCAGGTGGGTATCTTTTGTGTGGGGTGCTTTACGCCTTGACGCCCAAGGCCTCCAGGGCCGCCATCCGGGCCGCCACGCAGAAAAGCTCCATGGCCGCCGCCAGCTCCGCCACGTCGGGGTAGGTGGGGGCGATGCGGATGGTCTTGTCCTCAGGGTCCTTCCCGTAGGGGTAGGGGGCGCCGGCGCCGGTGAGCACCAGGCCTGCCTCCTTGCAAAGCTGCACGCACCGGGTGGCGGTGCCGGGCATGCCCTCATAGGCCACGAAGTATCCGCCGTGGGGCCGGTGCCAGCTGGCGATGCCCCGGGGGGCGATCTCCGCGTCCAGGTTCTCCAGCACGCAGTCGAACTTGGGCTTCACGATAGCGGCGTGCTTCTGCATGTGGGCCAGGATGCCCTCGGGGCTGCCGAAGAACTTCACGTGCCGCAGCTGGTTGACCTTGTCGTAGCCGATGGTCTGGATGCCCAGCTGCTTGAGCAGGAACTTCACGTTGGCCTCGCTGGCGGCCATGACCGCGACGCCGCCGCCGGCGAAGGTGATCTTGCTGGTGGAGGCGAACTCATAGACCATGTCCTCGCTGCCGGCCTCCCGGCAGGCGTCGAAGATGTTCAAAAGCTTGTCGTCCTGGCCGTCGAAGCAGTGGACGGCGTAGGCGTTGTCCCAGAAGATGCGGAAGTCGTCCGCTGCGGGCTTCAATGCCGCGAAGGCCCGGACCGTCTCGTCGGAGTAAGTGAAGCCGGAGGGGTTGGAGTACTTGGGCACGCACCAGATGCCCTTCACTTGGGGGTCGGACTCCACCAGCTTTTTGACCATGTCCATGTCGGGGCCCTCGGGGCCCAGGGGGACGTTGATCATCTCGATGCCGAACTGCTGGCAGATGGCGAAGTGGCGGTCATAGCCGGGGACGGGGCAGAGGAACTTCAGCGCCCCCTGCTGGCCCCAGGGCCTGCTGCCGCCGTACACGCCCAGCAGCAGCGCCTTGGTGATGGCGCCGTACATCAGCTCCAGGCTGGACTGGCCGCCTACGATGACGTTCTTAGCCTCCACGCCCAGCAGCCCCGCGAAGAGGGCCCGGCACTCCTCCACGCCGGCCAGGTCGCCGTAGTTGCGGGCGTCGGTGCCCTTGGCTGTCCTGGTGACGGAGGCGGGGTCCAGCGCCAGCATGGGCATGGTCAGGTCCAGCTGGGCGGCGTTGGGCTTGCCCCTGGACATGTCCAGGGCCTTGCCGCCGGCCTTCAGGGCGGCGTATTTTTCCGCGGCGGCGGCGTACTCCGCCTCCCGCTCAGCGGCGGTCATATCGATATAGCTCTTCATGGGGAAAACCTGCCTTTTTCGTTTTGTTTCATCCATTATATGCAATCGCCCGGCGATTTGCAACGGTCTTTTTCGGGGCCGGACGGCCCCGCCGCGGCCGTCCGGCGGATGCGGGGTGTCTAAAAGGTGGGGGATGTGAATAGATATATACGCGATATTTTGTTATTATGTAAATTAATTAACGTAGTAAGTGGGGGCCATGCCCATTGATTGGACGTAAGGGCAGCACTTCGGCTCGATGTGACCGGCCCGCCGGGAGGGGGCGCCGGAGCCCCGGTCCGGGGGCGGCGGATGCAAGATTATCTAAACTGCCGGAAAGTGGGGCCGCTGACAGCGCTCATTCTTGTAGGACTTTACATGGAAAAAGCATTGAAAAACCGGGGCCGGGGCGGTATAATCATAAAGATTTATCATGCTTTTCATTAGCAATTGTTTTAATTGACTGCGGCCGGGCACCCTGTGAGCGCGGCCGGAGGGAGGTAACATGGAAGAGAGCGGACTGTACCGGCAGCAATACGAGCACGACGCCTGCGGCATCGGCGCGGTGGTGGACATCAAGGGCCGCCCCAGCCGGGCCACGGTGGACGACGCCTTGAAGATCGTGGAAAAGCTGGAGCACCGGGCCGGCAAGGACGCCGCCGGGGAGACCGGCGACGGCGTGGGCATCCTGGTCCAGGTGTCCCACAGCTTTTTCAAGCCCGCGGCGGCGGCCTGCGGCATCACCCTGGGCAACGCCGGGGACTACGGCGTGGGCATGTTCTTCTTTCCCCAGAACACCGTGCGCCGGGCCCAGGCCAAGAAGATGTTCGAGGTCATCGTGGCCAAGGAGGGCATGAAGCTGCTGGGCTGGCGGGAGGTGCCCACCTGCCCGGAGATATTGGGCAAAAAGGCAAGGGACTGCATGCCCCACATTTTGCAGTGCTTCGTGGAGCGGCCGAAGGACGTGCGGCCCGGCCTGCCCTTCGACCAGCGGCTCTACGTGGCCCGGCGGGTATTCGAGCAGAGCAACGACAATACCTATGTGGCCAGCCTCTCC
>CANQIH010000059.1 GCA_947624035.1 uncultured Oscillospiraceae bacterium
CGTCTACTTCGGCGACACCCGCCGGGAGGGCGGCGACAACGCCTCCTACGGCGGCAACAGCTCCTACTCCGGCGGCTACAACGCCGCTCCCACCGGCGGCTCCGGCGGCTACTCCGCCCCCGCCGCCCCCTCCGGCTATGGCGCCCCCAGCGGGGAGGACCAGTTTGCCGAGCTCACTGACGACGACGGCGAGCTGCCCTTCTGACCGCTCCGCCGTGTATACTTTGACCGTATCTGGTCGTAAAAAGGAGGTTTTTTCCCATGGCTATGGAACATGATAACAGAGCGCCCCGCGGCCGCAAGCGCCGCAAGGTGTGTACCTTCTGCGTGGACAAGGTGGAGCAGATCGACTACAAGGACGCCGCCAAGCTGCGCCGGTTCATCTCCGAGCGGGCCAAGATCCTGCCCCGCCGCACCACCGGCACCTGCGCCATGCATCAGCGCCAGCTGACCGAGGCCATCAAGCGCGCCCGTCAGATCGCCCTGCTGCCGTACGTGGCAGACTAACGTCCAAAGACCCTTGAAGACGACGAGGACCTGCAAGGCAGGTCCTCGTTCGTCGGTCAAGGGCCTTTCTCCTTTTCCCCGCGCGACAGGCGTGCCGCGCGGGGGCCCCTTTCACAAGGTTGCCCCTCCGGGATGACCGGAGGGGCTTTTTGCCGCGCTTCCGCCTTGCAATGGACAGGCACATATGATAATATAATAACTTAGCGCATTGTGCCTATTTTGCCGTATTTTCCCGGCAGGATCGGAGGATACAGAGAGATGGAAAGACTGGACCGGCGGGAGTACGAACACGCCCGGGCTGTGGCCGTGCAGAGCGGCGAGAGCTTCGACGCAGTGCTGGAGCGGATGTACCGGAGCCGGGATACATACGGCGTGTCCTTTGCCGCCTACGAGCGCTCCAGGCTCTGGCAGTTCTCCGAGAAATCCATCGAGGAGCGGGGCCGGAAGGCGGCCAAACGGGCGGCGGAGGAGCAGGCGTGCTGCCAGGCGGTGTGCGCCGCCACGGGCCGCACGGAGGACCAGGTGCGGCAGGACTTGGCCCTCTTCAACACCAACCCCTACGCCAAGGTCACCATGACCCAGTACAGCCAGTGGGAGCTCTACCGCTGCGATACGGAGCGGACGGAGGAACAGCTGCGGGCCCTGCGGGACCGGACCGCCCTCACGAAGCAGCTCAAGGAGACCCTTGAACGGATAGACCGGGGCGAGTGCGTCTATGAGGATATCACAGGGGCTCTGGACCGGTACTATCAGATCACCGAGAACACCCTCACCGCCTCGGACATCGAGGCCAACCGGCCAGTGCTGGAGCGGGCGTTCCCGGGCATCAGCGGGAATGAGATCCGGCTGCGGAAGCTGGTGACCGACTCGCTGGTGTGCCAGCGTCTGCTGGGGTTTCTGGACTGGGAGTACACCCTCTTCGAGCTGGCGGATATGCCCTTCTCCCGGCGGCTGACCTACGCCTCCAACAGCTTTCGGATGCGGAAGGTCCTGCATGTGAATGACCGGCGGGCCGGGGAGCTTTTCGACAACAAGCTTCTGACCTATCAGATCTTCGGCGAGTTTTACGACCGGGAGCTGCTGGCCGTGCGTTCGGACGCCGACAGGGAGGCCTTTGCCGCCTTCTGCCGCCGGCACCCCTGCTTTGTGAAAAAGCCGGTGAACGGCTCCATGGGCAGCGGCGTGGGCCTGGCGGAGGCCCACGGCGAGGCGGAGACCGGCGCGCTCTTTGACCGGCTGTGGCAGGAGATGGGCGAGTTCATCTGCGAGGAGCGGATCGCGGCCCACCCGGCGTTCCGGCGGCTCAACGCCGACTCGGTGAACACGGTGCGCATGACCACCTATTTTGACGGGAAGCAGACCCATATCCTCTGGCCCTGGCAGAAGATCGGCCGGAGCGGGTCTTTTGTGGACAACGCCGGGTCCGGCGGCCTCATCGTGGCCATCGACGGGGATACCGGCAGGCTCATGGCCGGGGCCGTGGACGAGGACGGCCGCCACTACGACAGGCACCCGGACAGCGGATTGGTATTCGAGGGCTATCAGCTCCCGGATTGGGAGGGGGCCCTGGCCCTGGGCCGGGCGCTGTCCCAGCGGCTGGCGGAGCGAGTCAGCGGCGTGCGGTTCGTGGGCTGGGATATCACCTGCACCGAGAGCGGGCGCTGGGTGGTCATCGAGGGGAACACCTTCCCCCAGCTGGTCCAGCAGGCGGTCTATGGCCGCGGCTTCCACGCGGAGCTGGACAGCCTGATCCCCGGTTGACAGGAAGAGAGGAAACGGACATATGACGGAGCGGAGAGACCCATATCAGGTCTGGGACGGCACAAAATTTCAGTTCACCCTGCGCAAGCTGTGCGCCATCATCTACGAGGGCGGGACGGCCCGGGAGCTGCCGGAGACCCTGCGGCCCCTGGCGGACAAGCCGGTGGCCAGGGTCATGGCATGCAGCATGCCGGCCAAAAAGGGGCTGCGGGTGACCTTTGACCTCCCCTGGCGCCAGTCGCCGGAGGAGAGCGCCGAGACGATGACGGAGCTGCTGCAGGAGGGCGTGGTGGTGGTCACGGACCGCCATTTCGCGGCCCCCGGCGGGGAGGAGTACCCCGTCATCGCTGTGGACGACCCCTGGGAGGCCTGGGTGAAGCTGGGCCGGTACGTGATGGGTGTGTTCCCCATGCCCACCGTGGCCATCACCGGCAGCGTGGGCAAGACCACCGCCACGGAGTTTGCCCGGTGCGTCTTTGACGAGCGGTACAGGACCTTCGTGAGCGGCCTGGACGGCGCCAACTTCAACTCGCCGCTGCAGATCGTGAACCAGTGGCTGCTCCGGGCGGGCCCGGACTATACCTTCCACGTCCAGGAGTGCGGCGCTGAGACCCCGCGGCTGGTGGAGCGCGCCGCCCGTATCGTGGACGCGGACGCCTTTGGCATCACCAACATCGACACCACCCAGCACATCGCGGCCTACAAGACCGCGGAGAACCTCATCGCCGACAAGACCAGCTTCGACCGGGTGCGGAAGGACAGCGCCTTCGCCGTCATCAACCTGGACGACGCCATTTTGCGGGACTTCCCGTTCCAAAGCCCACGGGTCACCTTTGCCATAGAGGACCAGAGCGCCGATTTCGTGGGCAAAAACATCGTCCAGAACGGCGAGCTTCTGGAGTTCGACGTGGCCCACGCCGGCGGCGAGACCCACATCCGCATCCACATCCTGGGCGTCCACAACGTCTATAACGCCCTTCTGGTGTTCGCCTTCGCCAAAAAGTTCGGCCTCACGGATGAGGAGATCCAGCGGGGGTTTTTGAACTACCGGGCCGTGGGCATCCGGCAGAACCTGCGCCGGGTGGCCGGGCGGCTGGTGTATATGGACTGCTATAACGCCTCGGTGGAGTCCACCCGGACCGCCGTGCGCACGTTGGAGGAGCTGCGGCTGGACCCCGGCGCGAGACGCATTGCCGTGGTGGGCGAGCGGTCCACCTCCAGCGAGGAGACCTATAAGATCAACTACGAGCTGGGCCGGTCTCTGGCGCAGTTTGAGAAGCTGGATGAACTCATCGTGGTGGGCGAGGACCTGGAGCGGGCTACGGGCCACCCCGACAGCGAGGACGGCGCGCTGCCGCCGCAGTACCGCAACGCGCTGTATTCCGGCGCCAGGAGCGTGCTGGGCGAGGACCCGTGCCTGATCTGGTGCGACGACCTCACCAAGCTGGCGGACCGGCTCCGCTTCCTGACCAGGACAGGAGACGCCATCCTGTTCAAGGGGCGGTATCACCTGTCCCTGTGGGCCGCCGCGGACATGGCCTTTGGCACGTGCTACACCCGGTCGCCCGCCGTGCTGCCCCTGGGCGTCACCAAGGAGACGGTGTCCGGGCCTCAGGGCGGGGGCGTGGACTACGCGGCGCTGAACGGCGTGGACCTGACCCGGGGGGCCGAGGGCGGCATCGACAACACCAAGCTGATCCTGCCGGACAGCCTGGCCGGCCGTCCCGTGGTGCGCATCGGCGACGGCGCGTTCGCCTATAAGAGCCAGCTGAAGCACGTCATCCTGGGGGCGAACGTGCGGGCCATCGGGGACCGGGCCTTCCAGGGCTGCCGGAACCTGGAGCAGGCGGAGCTGCCCATGGAGTGCCTCTATGTGGGCGAGGCGGCCTACGAGAACTGCACTTCCCTGGTGCGGGCCAGCATGCCCGGGGCGTGCCATATCTCCGCCGGGGCGTTCCGGGGCTGCACCGGTCTGCGGGAGGCGCTGCTGACGGAGCGGTGCGCCGCCATCGAGGAGGAGGCCTTCGCGGGGTGCGATAAGCTCACCATCCTGGCACCGGCCGGGTCCTACGCCGCCGCCTGGGCGGCGGAGAACGGCTTCGCCCTGGAGACCACCGACACCGAGGAGGAGCTGGATAACCTCGCGAAAAACGGCACGCGCCTGCGCAGCGAGATATACGCCATGCCGCCCCTGGACGGGGATGGACCCGCCCAGAGCCGGGACAGGGACCGCCTGACCGTGACCGTGGCTGGTGATATCATGGCCCACACGGAGCTTCTGGAGGCCTGCCACGACGAGGAGACCGGCGCCTACGATTTCAGCCCCATCTTCGCCCGCACGGAGCGGTATTTCCGCAGCGCGGACCTGGCCATCGGCAACCTGGAGACGGTGCTGGGCCACGGGACCTATACCAGCTTCCCCACCTTCAACAGCCCGGACGAGCTGGCCGAGGCCATGTGCGCGGCGGGCTTCGACGTGGCGGCCTGCGCCAACAACCACAGCCTGGACGGCGGCCTGGCCGGTGTCCTGCGCACGGAGCGGGTACTGCGGGATATGGGCCTGGAGGCGGCCGGTATCCGTGCCAACCGCAGCCGCCGGGCATGGGTCATGGCGGAGCGGAGCGGCGTGAAGATCGCCGTGGTCAACTTCACCTACCTTACCTCGGCGCTGGACGGGAAGGTGATGAACAGCCGCCACCCCGTCAGCGAGGCGGCGGCGGAGCTCATAAATACCTTCTGCTTTGAGACACTGGACGACGACCTGGAGCGGGTGGGCGCGGAGATCGCCGAGGCACGGCGCGAGGGCGCGGACATCGTTCTGGTATACTACCATTGGGGCGGCGAGTACGCCACCCGGGCCGGTACCGTCCAGCGGTATATGGCCCAGCGGACGGCGGAGATGGGTGCGGACGCCATAGTGGGCTCCCACGCCCACGTGCCCCAGGAGATGGACGCCGTCACCGTCTCGTCCGATGGCGGGACCCGGACCGTGCCGGTGTTCTACGGCCTCGGCAACTACTGCTGGAGCGCCCGCCAGTCCCGCACGGGCCGTGAGATGGTCCAGTGCGGCGTGCTGGCGCAGCTGGACATCGGCTTTGACCGGGAGGCCCGCCGGGTGACGGACATCCAGGCCGGGTATGTGCCGCTGTACATCAAGATGGACTACGCCGCCGGGCGGTGGGACGTGAACGTGCTGCCCCTGGAGGACCTGACGGCGGAGGAACTGGCGGCCTTTGAGCGGCACAACACCCTCTCCGCGGCGGAGATATTGGGCGCCATCCGCCGGACGCTCCATGGTGACGGGGCGCCGGAGGCGGAGCTGCGGTCCCAGCGGGCACCGGAGCTGGCTGTGGGACAGTGGGCCCGCGCCAACGGCACGTTCCTGGACGGGGATGAGACGTTCACGTCCATCCGCAGCGAGAACGCCCCGGTGGCCGCCGTGCTGCAGAGCGGGGAGATCATCGGCTGTGCCCCGGGTGTGGCGGGCATCGCGGCTGTCATGCCGGACGGCCGGGAGGTGCGGACCGTGGTGAAGGTCACCGGACGGTACCCCGGCGTCATACCGGTGCCGGTGGATGAGCACAACTGTGTGCCGGATACCTATGTGCCGCCGGACCTGCTCACCGGCTGGCGGTATGGCATGCCCCAGGACGAATACCTGCGGGAGCCGGCCGCCAAGGCGTGGCGGGTCATGCAGATCGCCGCGAAGCTGGACGGCGTACATATGAAGTGCATCAGCGGCTACCGCAGCGCCGAGGCCCAGCTTCGGATGCTGGTGGCCTGCCGGGAGGCGGCGGACCGGGGAGAGAGACTCCCTGCCGCCGCGCCCGTTGGCTGCTCCGAGCACCAGACGGGCATGGCACTGGACGTGACCGGCGACGAGTGGGAGGACGGCGAGACCACGCCGGAGGAGGCCTCTCAGTGGCTGGAGGACAACGCGGCGGCGTTCGGCTTCATCCTCCGTCCCGCCGCGGGGGAGTTCCGCCACATGCGCTATGTGGGCAGCGCGCCGCTGGCGCGGGTGCTCCAGGCGGAGAACGCCGGCGTCCCCGAATACCTGGCGCGGTACGGCCATTTTCAGGACGTCCTGGCCCAGGCGGAGGCCTGGCGCGGGCGGTATCTCACCGAGGAGGAGAGGGCCCAGAGCCCGGATAAGTGGGATAAGCTCACCTTGGGGCGGATATTCGCCCTGGCCGGGGCGGAGCCCCCGGCGGCCTGGGCGGAGGAGCTGGACCGCATCGTCCCCCGCATCCTGCTGACGGACGCCCGTGTGGAGCCCGGCGCGGTGATCTTCTACGACAAGGGCGTGGCCAACGCCCGGCCCAAGTGCCGCAGCGCCGTCCGCAAGGGCGCGGCCCTGATCGTCACGGACACGCCAATCACGGACTGCTACGGGGCGTATCCGCCCCAGGCGGCGGTACCGGACTCCAGCGCGGCGTGGATGAAGGTGGCTGCCCACCTGCGGCGGCAGTATAAGGGCAAACTGGTGGGCATCGCGGAGAAGGGCCTGCGGCACGGCCTGCGGGACACGCTGGCGGCATTGCTGGAGGGGCGTTTCGACGTGCTGAAGAGCGCCGCCGCCCAGGACAGCCGCCTCAATGTGCTTGACATCATCCAGCAGCTGCCTGGCCGGGAGGGCGTGTGCCTGCAAAACCTGCCCCGGTACGGCGCGAGGATGGCGGAGCTGCTGCAGCCGGACGTGGCCGTGTTCACCGGCCTGCCGGACAGCACGCCCCCCAGCTTCAGTTCCCGGGACGCCTATTGGGCCGACCAGCTCAGCCTCCTGGACCGGACGCTGGAGCGGGGCGGCACAGCGCTGATAAACGGCGACGAGCCCCATCTGTGGGCCTACGCCGGCCGGGAGAACGTGGTGACCTTCGGCGCAGGTGACGGCGCGGACATCCGTCTGACCGGCCTCTGGACGGACGGCGGCACATGGACCCTGTCCGTGACGGTGAAGGGCGAGCCCACGCTCTGGTCGGCGGACCGGGGGACGGCGCCGGTGAACGCCGCCTCTATCCTCGCGGCGCTGGCGGCCTGCGCGGCGGCGGAGCATCTGGCCCCAGGCGCGGCGGCGGCCAAGAGACCGCCCGCAGGGCTCCGGTATGTGCCCGGCCCCGGCTGCGTGCTGCGCCGCGGCTGGCTGGAGGAGGGCGGCAAGCGGTACTACCTCAGCCAGAAGGACGGCCATGTCCTCACGGGCGGCCCGTTCAAGACGGATGGCCGGACCTACTGCGCGGGACCGGACGGCGCGCTGCGCACCGGGTTCGTGGACATAGAGGGCGCGGCATATTACTTCAGCCCCGAGGACGGGGCCATGCGCCGGGGTGGCGTTATCCGGGCGGACGGACGGCAGTACTATCTGGACGCGGACGGACACAGGCTGTCCGGCTGCACGGTGACGGACAGCGAGGGCCGAAAGTACACCCTCAGCGGGGACGACGGCCATGTGGCGGCGGTCTCCGGCCAGATGGCTGCGAAGCTCAGGCGCACGCTGCGCGGGAAATAAAGGATAAAGATAAAAAGTCCCGGCGGATGCGATAGCATCTGCCGGGGCTTACTTTGTGCGCCGGTCAGTACACCGTGCTGCCGGAGAGGAAGAGGGAGAGATAGACGCCCTCCAAAATGGCGAAGACCACCGTCAGGGCCCGGGCGGCCATGGGCTTTTCCCGGAGGATCACCGCCAGGGAGGCGAACAGGGGGAAGGCGCATGCCATGTACCGCCCGCAGCTCAGGGGCCAGCTCAGGGAGAAGTTCAGCAGCATACAGAGCGTCCCGTATGCCGCCCAGGAGGGGGGCAGGCGGCGGGCCGCCCACGCCATGGCTGCCAGGCTCAGCGCGAACACCGCTAGGTCAGGTCCCCAGGTGGTGAAGGCGATCTCCTGGCGCAGGTTGCCCCGCAGATACTCCCAGATGGTCCGCAGGCACACGGGCAGGGGGGCGAAGCCCTGATACCAGTGGTTGCGCTGGTAATAGGAGAACCGGAAGGGGTCTCCCTCCACGTCGTAGTTCAGCCACAGGTAGGCCCCCACCCCCAGCAGCACCAGGCCCAGGGGCAGCACCTTGCGGCATATATCCCGGCCCAGGCCCCGCCAGTCCCGGGCCCGCAGCTTGTCCAGGGGCCGCTCCGCGGCGATATACTCCACCAGGCCCGCCGCGGCCAGCAGCGCGCCCTGCATCCGGGTCAGGGCCGCGAGGGCGCTCACCAGGCCCGCCCAGACCCACCGGTGCCGCCGGATGAGGTAGAAGGTAGTGACGGACAGGAAGAGGAAGAGGCTCTCGGTGTAAAAGGCGCCGAAAAAGAAGGCGAAGGGCCAGGCGGAGAAGAGCCCCAGGACGGTCCGGGCGGTCCGGGCGCCGAAGTCCTCCGTGGCCAGCCGGGCCAGCACATAGCACCCGGCCACGTAGCTGGCCGAGCTCAGGAGCAGCCCCGCTATGTCATAGCTGGGGATGACGGCGTGCAGCAGCCGCACCAGCCAGGGGTACAGGGGGAAGAATACCAGAAAGAGGTGCCTGCCGTCCTCCACGCAGTCGTGGTAGCCCACCTCCGCCAGCTGGCGGTAGTGGTTGGCGTCCCAGCGGAACCAGGCGTACCGCAGGTTGTTCCAGTTCAGCGTGCCCTGCTGCGCGCCGCAGCAGATGGCGCTGGCGCCGTAGATGGCGCAGAGTACGGCCACGCCCCACAGGATGGCGGCGGCGCCCATGGAACGGGTGAACCGCTCCCCGGCAAGGCCGGTGTCCACGGTGAGGCGCAGGCCCCGGACCTCGTTCACGCCGAAGGCCCGCAGGGCCACGGTGAGGCATATGAGGGCGATGAAGAGCACGATGAGTGCCAGAACGGTGTTCAGCAGCATACCGGCGTCCTTTCGGAAAAGTGATCATGGCCCGGCGGTGACGGGCTCAGGGGTGGGCTGGGGCTCTGGTGTGGGCGTGGGCGGGAACCGGTCAGGGATGTGAAACTCACCAGGCGGGGGTGTGGTCTCTGGCACCGGCCCCGTCGGGTACACGATGTTATCCTCATTGGGCGGGTCTCCCACCAGCGCGTCCGGGGGGTCTACCCGGAGCGGCGTGGGCTCCGGCGTCATCGCCGGGGACACGGGCATGTCCGGCACCGTGGAGGGCGGCGTGGGCGTAGGCGTTGGCGCGGGGGCCGCAGCCGCCGGTGTGGGGGAGGCCGGGTACTGCCGGACGGGTGCCGGGTCCGAGGCGGGCTCGTCGGGCGGGCCTTCCAGGTACCGGCCGTCGGGGTAGGCGGTCATGACGCCGGTCTGAAGCCAGGCGGACACATCCTCCTGGATGTAGGCCGCGGCGTCCCCGGCGGGGATGGTCCCGTCCAGTGTGAGGCCGCCCCAGTAGGTCACTGCTGTCTCGGGGAAGGGGACGGCGGCGCCGTCGCTGTACCCGGCTGGGCCTTCCGCCATGGCCAGGAGAGTGGCCTCGTCGGTCTGGTCCAGCTGGCCCTGGGCGGCGGTATCCCTGCTCAGAGCCTCCAGGGCGGAGACCGTCACGGGCAGGCCCGTGGGCGTGCCCCGGTCCAGGGTCGACTGCATGGCCAGCTGCCCCGCATCGCTGAGGGCGAACCACAGGAAGGCCAGCGCGCCATCCGTATCGGCGCCCTCCGGCACGGAGATGGCGTCCATGGCATCCATCCACACGCCGCTGCCGCCGGTGGGCAGGCCGGTGAGAACGCGGTCCACTGGCTGCTCACCCATGGCCGGGCTCACGTCCTGATCGGCCAGCAGCACGTTGTTGACGGTGCACCACCGCAGCAGGGCGGCGCTGTCGAAGTCAATTGCATCCGCGTATTCGGCGGGGTGGGCGGCCGCCTCCGCCAGCATGGCGGTGAAGCTGTCGTTTTCAAAATCGCAGGTACCGGCGCCGTAGTCGATGAAGTCACCGGCGGCGGAGGCGAGGAAGGACAGGATGTCCCGGCCGGTCCGCCAGGGCTCGAAGACATGGGCGTCCTGTCCCTCGGCCATGGTCAGGGCCTCATCATAGGTGAGGCCGGGGTCCGTGCCGGCAGGTGCGGCAAAGGCGTTCAGGCTTACCGTCACCGGCAGGCAGCGCACCGCCTCACGCCGGGCCAGGGCCGCCCCCAGGGCGGGGAGCAGGCCGGAGAGCTCGTCCTGTCCCATCAGGCCGGTCAGGTCCATGCCATAGGCGGCCATGTCGTAGGCGGCGCCGGAGATGAACAGCACGTCCGGCCCCTCTCCGGCGGAGAGCTGGCGGGGAAGATCCTCCATGGGCGTCCAGCCGTAGCGGCTGCCGTAGGTGACCACGGCGGCGTAATAGTCCTCATTTGTCTCATTGAAGGCGTTCACCAGCAGGCCCAGACCGCTCATCTCCGCGGGGGCGTCCGTGCCGATGACGACCTCGGTGCGGCCGCCGGCCTCCACAGGGGCCAGGGCGGCGGCGTCAAAGACGCTGGGAGTGGGGTCCGGGTAGAGGAATGGCGCCGGTGTGGGGGAGGGGGGCGTCGTGACGAAGGGTGCGGAGATGGACGGGCCCGGGGCCGCCTCCACGGCGGTGGCGAACACCGTCGCGGAGCTTATGACCAGCGCCGCGG
>CANQIH010000060.1 GCA_947624035.1 uncultured Oscillospiraceae bacterium
GACGAGGGCGAGGAGGAGGTCATCACCCTGGTGACCACCCTGCGCCAGAACCCCATGAAGGGCCTCATCAGCAAGGAGTCCCCGGTGGGCCAGGCGGTCCTGGGCCACAAGGCGGGGGACAGGGTGTTCGTGCAGGTGGGGGAGAGCGGCGGCTATTGGGCCCAGATACGGGCCATCGAGAAGGGCGCGGACGACGACACCATGGAGATCAGCCCCTACTGAGGGCGAAGGAGGAGAAGATGATCCGATTTGACCACTACAATTTCAATGTGCAGGACATGGCCCGGAGCCTGGATTTCTATGACAAGGCCCTGGGGCTGACGCCGGAGCGGGAGAAGGACGCACCGGATGGGTCCTACCGTATCGTGTTTCTGAGGGATAGGGAGGGCAGCCTCTTCCGCCTGGAGCTGACGTGGCTGCGGGACCACCCCCAGCCCTACGACCTGGGGGAGGAGGAATACCACCTGGCCTTCGTCACCGACGAGTATGACGGATATCACGCCCGCCACGAGGCCATGGGGTGCATCTGCTTTGAGAATCCTGCCATGGGCATCTACTTCATCCAGGACCCGGACGGGTACTGGATCGAGATCGTGCCGAAGAGGAACTGAATACGCCGCCCGCCGCTGGTCAAAGCGGCGGGCGGGTTTTCATTATGTTTGTCCTGGCTGGGTCCCCCTTCAGTCAGCGGGCAAAGCCCGCTGCCAGCTCCCCTCGTCGGCGCAGCGTCCGCTAAGCTCCGCTGCCGCAAGCGTCAGCATCCGCCCGCTCCCGTGCGCCTCCTCTCCCCACGCGGCTCCCGCCGCGCGGGGGCCCCAATGGGAGCCGAGGGGCATGGAGGTGGCTTGAAGTTCTTGCTAAGCCTCTTGCCTCCCCTTGGGGGGAGGTGGACGCCGCCTTCGGCGGCGGCCGGAAGGGGGAAAGGTTGGTCATCACGTCCTGACCAGCTGTCCCGTGTACCCCGCGGCCACCAGGCGTGCGTAAGCGGCCCTGACGTTATCGGGGATGTCCATGGGTATCTGGTAGCCCTTTTGGGCGTAAAGGTCCATCCGCTGGATATCCCCTGCCACCGTCTCGATGACGCCACGCTCCGTCATGCCCACGGCCCGGGCCGCCCGCAGGTGCTCCTCTATGGTCACCTGGGGGGATGTGACCGTGAAGTCCGCCTCTGGCCAGTAGACCCGGGCCGCGGCGTACAGCCGCCGCTCCATATATGGCTTATGGACCGCCAGGATGTGTTTGGCCGGGATGCCCCGGGCCGCCAGCAGGTCCCGGGTGAACAGCAGATTCTCCGCGGAGTTGGCGGACCGGTCCTCCAGCAAAATGGCGCCCTCCGGCAGACCGGCGTCCATGGCGACGGCGGCGAACCGGGCCGCCTCGGAGGTCGACCACAGCGCCGACGTGTTCCGGCCCAGGCCCCCGGAGAATACCACCCAGGGCGCCAGCCCGGCCTTCCAGAGCTCCGCCGCCCGGAGGGGTATCTGCTCATCGTAGCAGCCGAAGGCCGCGATGCAGTCCGCCGGGCCCGGGGACATGTCCATGTGCATGTAGTCCCAGAGGACCTGCAGATCGGCCCGTACCTCGTCCGTCATGGATTTGCCTCCGTTTCTGTGAGCGTCGTGTCCTGGGGGATGAAAAGGCCCCGCTCGTCGGTGTGATAGGTGGTGAGCACGGCATTGTCCCCGCCGGGGCCGGGGATGTCGATGAGCTCCCGGGCGACCGTGGGCTCCCCGTCCTCGTCCAGCTTGTGGGTCTCGGCGATCACATAGGCGCAGCCCGGCTCCAGTGTCAGGCTCTCCGGCAGTGCGCCCGGTTCATAGTCCCGGCGGTCCAGCGCTTGGCTATTCTCGTCCATCTGTATCACCGTGATCCTGGTGGGCTCGTACATCACCGCCACATGGAGGGCGAGATCGCAGCTGTCCGTGCGGCTCTCCCCGTCCACGGTGACGGTGCAGGTGTCGTTCAGGGTGGAGGAGTACACCTGGCCCTCCCGGCCCAGGGTATTGGTGTTCATGCCGCTGCCGCTGATAAGGTATACCTGCCCGCCGGCGGTCTGGTACACCGGGTTGCAGAAGGTCTTGATCGTCTCCCGGGGGGTGACGTACAGCGTGCAGTCCAGCTCCACCCCCTCCCCGCCGTCGGTGACGGTGTAGTGCATGCCGTCGGACACGAGGCCCGGGTCCAGGTGGCTGCCCCGGCGGAGACTGTCTCCCTCCCCCGTGACAGGGCAGTAAAAGCCCACGCCATCCAGACCGTCGAACACGAAGTCCCCGTCCTCGGTCTCCGCGGCCCAGACGCGGCCCTCATAGGCGGCGGCCTCCGCCTCCGACAGGGCCATGTCCCCGCCGCCGGTCAGGGCATCCACGTTATCCTGGGCCCAAGCGTCGAAGTCGAAGGCGTCCACGTAGTCGAAGGTGACGAACGCGCCGATGAGCCGGTCGTCCGCTGCCTGCTCCGCCGCCTCCGGCCGGGCCAGACGGCACCCGGCGCACAGCAGGAGCAGGGCGCCGAGGGATATGGATAAAAGCCTATATTTCATCGTCATCCTCCAGTTTTCCGTCTGATCGCAGGATGTCCCCCACGTCGCAGTCCAGGTGATAGCATATGCGGTCAAGGGTGCTGAACCGCACGCCCTTGGCCTTGCCGCTGCGGAGCACCGAGAGATTGGCCTCCGTCACGCCCACCTTGGCGCACAGCTCCCGGGCGGTCATGCCCCGGGCCCGGAGGATATCATCCAGGTATATCTTTATCGCCATCGTTATCTCCAAAATGCGGGATGACTGCCGGCCGCCGTCACCGGGCACCGGGGCCGGTCAAACTGCGGCCCGGCGCGCAACAAGTTCATTTTGGGTACTTTTTCTTTCAAGAAAAAGTATCAAATAAAAAGGTCGTTGTCGTCCTTGAGGCGCTTGCCCTCCCGGAGGAATTGGGCCAGCATCAGGGCGGCCAGCACCAGGGCGACGGACCCCAGGGGGACCGACACCGCCATGTCTATCTTGCGGAGCCAGGCCATGCACAGCAGCTGCGCCAACTGGTAGGCGAGGCTTATGAGCACCGTGGCCATCAGGGCCAAGGCGCTGCGCCGGGCCAGGAACCCCGCCGCGTGGACCGCGTCCTCGGACCATGGGTCCTTCCGCCACACGTCCAGCAGGTGGACCACCGTCTCCAGCACCCACAGGTCCAAGAGATACGCGCTCACGCGCACGCCGCAGCCCAGGGCCAGGAAGAGCCACGTCAGGACCAGACCGCCGCTGTCCGTGTTGCCTGCCAATACCTCCCGGACGGCACTCACCAGGGACGCCGGGGCCAGGGCGAAGGCCCCGAACACCAGCACCGCCGCCAGGGCGGCCAGCAGCGTTTTGCAGCACCGGATGAGGCCGGCGGGCTCCGCGGACATGGCCGTGCGGATGAACCGCAGCACCAGATACGCCGCCAGCAGCGCGTAAAAGGCGCACCCCAGGGCCGCCGCGCCCGCCCCGGGCTCTGTGCCAAGCATGCCCAGCGCATGGGGCAGCAGGCCGGGGTTGACCATGCAGTACATCTGGAAAAACAGCAGGGCGCTCATGAGCACCAGCAGTGCGTCCTGGACGCCCGCCCGCCCCCGCCGGGCCCGGAGCATCAGATACCCCAGGGGCAGCAGGCACAGGAGCATATACGCCGCCCAGGCGCAGGCGTTGCCGAAGGGCCCCGCCTCGCTCATGGCCCGGAGCAGCCGCCCCAGGGGCGCGAAGGGGAAGGCCATGGCCGCCGCGCCGCCGCCGGTCTCCGCCAGCGGCACGCACAGCGCGAGGCACGCCGCCGCCTCCAGCGCCAGCAGGAGCTTTGCCCGTCTTGGGACCATGCGTATCACCTCTGAATTATCGTTTTATTTAAGTTTCTGGGTCCAGGATACCATGGGCACGGGTGCCTGTCAACAGAAAATTATCGTTTTATTTAATTTTTTAGGCAAAAACAGCCCTTCCCGCTGGGGGAGGGGCAGCGCTCATTCCTTCTTCACCTGGACCAGGATGGTGTGCTGGGGGTTGCCGTGGGCCAGGGCGGTGGGCTCGTGGCCGGTGAGGGCGTTGATGTTGGCGCCGTTGTCCACGCCCTGCTCATCCGGGTCGTACCAGGCCCCCTGGGCCAGGGCCGTGACGCCGGGGGCCACTTCCTCCGTCACCAGCACCGGCACCCGCAACGCGCCCCGGCCGTTGTATACCAGGGCCATGTCCCCGTCCGCGATGCCCCGGGCCGCCGCGTCAGCAGGGTGCATCCACAGCCGCTGGGGGTGCTCCGCCCGGAAGGCGGCGTTGCTGTAGTGGACCGAGTGGGTCCGGGCCAGGGTGTGCCAGCCCACCAGCTGCAGTGGGTACGTCTCGCTGCCGCCGCGGCCCTCCTTGGCGGGGACGTATACCGGCAGGGCCGGGATGCGTGGATCGTTCCGGGCCCCCAGGGCGGGGGAGAAAAGCTCGATCTTCCCGCTTGGGGTGGGGAAGGGGACGCCAAGCTCCACCTGCTCCCGGAAGGCCACCCGGACGATGGGATTTTTGTACCGGTAGGTGCCCATGGTGCGGAACTGGTCGAAGGGGGGAAGCTCCGGCTCCTTTTGCTGAAGGTCAGCATATATGGCCCGCAGCCACCCGTCGGCGGTCCGGCCCTGGGTGAACGCCTCCCCCAGACCCAGCCGCCCGGCCAGGTCCGCCAGCCAGTCGTACTCGAACCGGCACTGGCCCAGGGGCTCCATGACCTTTTGGGAGAAGCCCACCATGTCCCCCTGGACCCAGGGCTTGGTGATGTTGTCCTGCTCGAACATGGACACGCCGGGCAGCACCAGGTCCGCATACTTCGCGCTGGGGGTCATGAAAAGGTCGCTGCACACGATGTACTCGCATAGGCGCTCATCCCGCAGTATGGCCGCCGTGCGGTTCAGGTCCCCGTGCTGGTTCATGAGCTGGTTCCCGGCCAGGTTCAATAGCAGCTTCACGCCGCTCTCCAGCCTGTCCGCGCCGGTGAGCCCGTCTGCCGCTGTGAGCTCCGGGCCCCGGGATATGGCGTCCGCCCAGAGGAAGGAGGGTATCTCCGCCTTGACCGGGTTTGGCACGGCGGGCATGTGGGGCAGGGGGTGGGTCTCGCACCAGCCGATGCCCCCGGCCCAGCCGCCGGAAACGCCCACATTGCCGGTGAGGCAGGCCAGGGCGCAGGTGGCCCGGGTGAACTGCTCGCCGTTCTCATGCCGCTGGCCGCCGTAGCCGGGCAGCAGGGCCGCCGGCTTGACGGTGGCGTAGGCCACGGCCAGTTCCTCGATGACCGCCGCCGGCACGCCGCTGATATCCTCCGCCCAGGCGGGCGTACGGCCCTCGTCATGGAGGAACCGGGCCCACTCCCGCCAGCCCAGGCAGAACTTGTCCAGAAACGCCCGGTCATGGAGGCCCTTTTGGAAGATGACGTATGCCATGGCGTCCAGCACCGCGCCGTCCGAGGCGGGGCGGATGGGGACCCATTGGGCGTCCAATGCCCGGCAGGTGGCGTTTCGCCGGGGGTCGATGACCACGATCCGGGCCCCGGCCTTCTTGGCCTTTCGCAGCCAGTACATGAGGTCGTCGAACACCGTCTCCGCCGGGTTGTGGGCCCAGAGCAGGATGAGCCTGGAGTCCGTCAGGGTGCAGAAGTTGCTGCCGGACTGGGCCGTACCGTACACGTATGGCGTGGCGTAGGCCCCGCAGGCGGTGGAGTAGGAGTTGTAGTAGTCCAGGTGGCCGCCGTCCAGCCGCAGCAGGCGCTTGGCCAGCTGGGTGCCGTTCAGGACGCCGTTTTCGCCCCAGGCATAGTTTACATAACGTGACGCCGGGCCGTAGGCGTCCCGGATGCGGACCCACTGCGCCGCCAGCTCGTCCAGGGCCTGGCCCCAGCCGATGGGCGCGAACTGACCGGACCCCCGGGGGCCGGTGCGCTTCAGGGGGGTCAGCAGCCGGTCCTTATTCAAAAACGTGTTGGCGTACTGATAGCCCCGGGCGCAGGGCTTCCGCCCCGGCTCGGGGTCATCGGGGTCGGCGGAGAGGCGGGTGACGCGGCCGTCCTCCACGTGGACCCGCAGGCGGCAGCAGCCGCCGCAGTTGTTCCGCCCCGTGGTGAGGTATATCTGTTCCGCCATCACAGCCCCCGGTATATGTCGTCCCGGAGCTGGGAGGTATCCTGCTTGGCGATGATGTCGTCCAGCATGGATACGATCTTCTCCCGGTCCTCCTTCAGCGTGCCCTTTATGGGGACGTAGTTGGAGGCGTGGTTGGAGGTGTAGTGCAGGCCATTTAGCTCGATCTGCCGCACCAGCTCCCTCGTCTCCAGCAGGGTCTCAAAGGGCGTCTGGAGCGTCAGCTCCCCCCGCTGGACCTCGTCGTATAGCGGCGTGCCCTCGATGGCCATGAGGGTCATGGAGGACAGATGCTTGGGCTTCATCTCGTTGACCATCTGCGCGGTCAGAGCGGCGTTTCGCTCCAGCGCCTCCCGGCCGCCGCCCTCCAGGCCCGTGATGACGATGGCCCAGAGGTCGAAGCCCGCCTCCACCAGGGACTGGCCGGCCCGGAGCATCCCCTCCGCGCCCACGCCCTTGCGCACGTGGCGCAAAAGGGCGTCGTCCCCGGTCTCCACGCCGAGGTAGGCCCGCTGCAGGCCCGCCTCGCGGATGGCGCGCAGCTCCTCCGGCGTCTTGCGCAGGGTGGACAGCGGCCCGGCGTAGGTGGTCACCCGCCGCAGCCGGGGGAAGGCGGCGTACAGGGCTTTCAGCACCGCCAGCAGGTAGTCCATGGGCAAGTTGATGGCGTCGCCGTCGCAGAGAAACACCGTCTCGGTGTCACGATAAAAGGTGTTTTTCGCCATCTGGATGTCCTCCAGCACATCCTCCAAGGGCCGGACCCGGTAGCGCTTGGCCTTGTACATGGAGCAGAAGGTACAGGTGTTGTTGGAGCAGCCGATGGTGCACGGCAATAGATAGCTCTTCCACTCCCCTGGGGGACGGTAGATGTCGCCTTCGTAGCGCATGGTATGAACCTCCTTTATTCGGGGCAATCTACCTCTAAGAGGTGACGGATATGACAACGCAGATCACGGCGGTATTTGACGACAGGGACGGGGCGGACCTGGCCCTCATGCGCCTGCGGCGCAACGGCATCGAGTACTCCATCACGGAGATGCGGGCCCCGGATAGGAAGGTGAAGAGCGACATGCCGCTGCTGGGTATGCTGCCATCTACCAGCCTGTCCAACGGCCTGGGCGTGGCGCCGGGTGAGATGTACGCCGCAGTGCTGGGCTCCCGGGCGGTGATGGAGCGCACCGCCGCCAAGGCGGGCAGCGCAAGGCTCACGCTGAACGTCCGCACAGACCAGGTCCTCCGGGCCCGTGAGATCATCGCGACGGTAAAAGGAAGGGTCTTGTAAAACCGCTCGTCCAGACCGTCCATCCCGGTCCGTGACCATGGACAAGCGGGATGGACGATCTGTCCTCGCTGGGAGCCTGGGGTCTATTGCAGACCCCTCGGCACCTCCCCCTGGGGGGAGGTGCCGAGGGAGCGCAGCGAACGAGGCAGAAGGGGGAAACCTGACGGAAAGACCCACTGCCGTTTCCCCCTTCAGGCCGCCGCTGCAAGCGGCGGCCAGCTCCCCCGTAGGGGGAGCCGAGGGGCCTGGCAGTGACTTGGACGATCACCGCACCCAAGCCTCCCTCTGACGAGGGAGGTGGCTTGGCCGTCAGGCCAAGACGGAGGGAGAGAAAGCCTTCAGTCTGGCGTATCTCTCCCCCAGTCTCGTCGGCGCACACGTTGTAGGTCTCGCTTCGGGGCAAGCCCCAAAGCTCAAATACAACGTGGCTCCTCCTCTCCCCGCACGGCAGGCGTGCCGCGCGGGGGCCCCGTTGGGCGAGCCCCCTCGTCAGAGGGTGCCGCTGGCATGGCGGTCGTTTCAGCCTTCCCCTTTTATCAGGTCCCAATATTTCTTGGCGGCCTGTTCGGTCTTGTTGTCGCCGTACTCATAGTACCGGGCGTCCTTCAGGCTGTCCGGCAGGTATTGCTGGGCCACCCACCGGTGGTGGAAATCATGGGGGTATAGATACCCCTGCTCCCGCTCAAAGCCGGTGCCGTCGGCGTGGACGTTCTGGAGCTCTCTTGGGATGGGTCCGGCCTTGCCGGCCTTCACGTCCGCCATGGCGGCGTCGATGGCCATGCAGCCGGTGTTGGACTTGGGGCAGGTGGAGAGGAAGATCACCGCCTCCGCCAGGGGCAGCCGGGCCTCCGGCAGACCAAGCTGCAAGGCCGAGTCCACGCAGGCCTTCACGATGGGCACCGCCAGAGGGTAGGCTAGGCCGATGTCCTCGCTGGCGGAGCAGAGGATACGGCGGCAGGCCCCCAGCAGGTCCCCGGTCTCCAAAAACCGGGCCAGGTAGTGGACCGCCGCGTCCGGGTCCGAGCCCCGCATGGACTTCATGAGGGCGGAGAGGATGTCGTAGTGCTCGTCGCCGTCCCGGTCGTAGCGCATGGCGCTGCGCTGGGTGACGGCCCGGGCGTCGGCCAGGGTGAAGGTGAGAGCCCCGTCCTTGCCGGGGACGGCGGTGTTATAGAGAAGCTCCAGGGTGTTCAGGCCCTTCCGGGCGTCGCCGCCGCAGGCGGAGGCAATGTAGTCCAGCACCCCGTCCTCCAGGCGGATAGGCACCCCGTCCCGCTTTTGCAGCAGGTCCAGCACCCGCTCCTGGGCCTTTTTCACGTCCGCCGGCTCCAGCTGCTTGAACTCAAACACCGTGCTCCGGGAGAGGATGGCGTTGAACACGCAGAAGTAGGGGTTCTCCGTGGTGGAGGCGATGAGGGTGATCTTGCCGTTTTCGATGAACTCCAAAAGGGACTGCTGCTGCTTTTTGTTGAAGTACTGTATCTCATCCAGGTACAGCAGCACGCCCTCCGGGGCCAGAAACGTGTCCAGCTCCGCGATGATGTCCTTGATGTCCGAGAGGCTGGCGGTGGTGGCGTTCAGGCGGCGCAGGGGCCGGTTGGTCTTCTGGGCGATGATCCGAGCCACGGTGGTCTTGCCGGTGCCGGAGGGGCCGTAGAAGATCATGCAGGGGATGTGGCCGCTCTCCGCGATGCGGCGCAGCATCCCGTCCGGGCCTAAAATATGCTCCTGGCCGGCCACGTCGTCCAGGGTCTGGGGGCGAAATTCATCTGCCAGTGGGCGGTACATATCGTCGGCCCCTTTCGTTAAGATACACAAATTATATTATTTGCGCTTTCAATTTGCAACAGGCCGTGTTAAGATTTCCCATAGATAGACAGATAGGGGATGAGCTTATGAGAACGCCAGAACAGGTGAAGGCCATCGTGGAGGCCCTGGAGCGGGAGTACCCCCTGGCGGACTGCACGCTGGACTATAACGAGGCGTGGGAGCTGCTGGTGCAGGTGCGGCTGGCGGCCCAGTGCACCGACGAGCGGGTGAATATGATATCCCCGGCGCTGTTCGCCCGGTTCCCCGACGCGGAGACCATGGCCAAGGCCACGCCGGAGGAGGTGGAGCCCTACATCAAGTCCTGCGGCTTTTACCGCGGCAAGGCGAGGGACATCGTGGGCGCGGCGCGGATGCTCGTCGAGGATTTCGGCGGCATCGTGCCGGACAGTATGGAGGACCTTCTGAAGCTGCCAGGCGTGGGGCGGAAAAGCGCCAACCTCATCCTGGGGGACGTGTACCGCAAGCCCGGCAGCGTGGTGGTGGATACCCACTGCATACGGCTAAGTAACCGCATGGGCCTGGTGGACGATATGAAGGACCCGCCCAAGATCGAGACGGCCCTGCGGGCCATCCTGCCGCCGGAGGGGTGCTCGGACTTCTGCCACCGGATCGTGTACCACGGCCGGGCGGTATGCACGGCCCGGTCGCCCAAGTGTGAGGACTGCTGTGTGAAGCGGTTTTGCCAGACATACGAGAGGGAGCATGGCGATACATAATGTTTTACACGTTTGAGGGTATGGAAAACGTCCGGGACCTGGGCGGGCTGGCCCGTCCGGACGGGGCGAGGATACGGGATAATATGCTCTTCCGCTCCGGCCACCTGGGCCGGGCCTCGGAGAAGGACATCCGGCAGCTGGCGGACTGGGGCGTGAAGCGCGTCATCGACATGCGGGACAAAAACGAGCGCCGCCGCTCCCCGGACAGGGACGTGCCGGGGGCGGTGAACGTGTGGTGCCCGCCGGTGCCGGACCTGGAGAAGGTCATCCCCATCAAGAGCACCGTGCCCCGCGAGGTCCGGGCGGTGTTCCACGAGTTCTATAAGCTGCTGGGCCTGCATCCGGACGCCATCGATGCTTATGAGCGGTTTTTCCGGGAGCTGCTGGCGGCGGAGGGCGCCCCGGTGCTGTGGCACTGCACCCAGGGCAAGGATAGGACCGGCGTGGGGGCCATGCTGCTCATGAGCGCCCTGGGCTTCGATCGGGAGACGGTCATCGAGGAGTACCTGCGCACCAACGAGTTTGCCCGGGGACAGCTGGAGGCCATGCGCTTCGCCCGGGCCACAGAGGAGGAGCTGGCCCTCATGGGCGAGGTGTTCCCCGTGTTCGAGCGCAACGCCCGGTATTACTTCGACTGCATCGACATCGAGTACGGCT